>JAWWQA010000316.1:0-8168 GCA_033854695.1 Rubrobacteraceae bacterium | reverse complement strand
AGAGCCTTTATGAACGACCAGCACGCGGCGGCCAGGTCCCGCGGCACGTCCCTATCGTAGTCCTCGTTGACCGTGACGCCGGCCGTTGTGTGAGTAGAGGATACGAGGCAGACGCCTTCATCCACCCCCGACTCCCTAACTGCCCTCTTTACCTCATCGGTGATCGAAACGAACTCGTAGCGATCATTGGTTCGCACCTGGATATCGCTGGTCTTCAAAGTCCTCCCTTCGGTCGGCAGCTGTCAGCCATCAGCTTTTTGCGGTCGTCGATCACGAATGGATCAGAGGCCGAGCGCCGACGGGAGGTCGGCGAAGCTTTCCAGGACGAGGTCCGGCTCGCCGGCAACTCCCGGACGGTACTTGCCCGTCTGCACCTGTACGCCCGGAAGGCCTGCCCTCTGCGCTCCGGCCACGTCGGACTCGGGATCATCGCCCACCATCGCCACCTCCCGCGCCTGCAGCCCAAGATCCCACAGCGCGGCCTCGAAGAAGACGGGCTCGGGTTTCCCGACGACCGTCGCGGTCTTGCCGCTAGCGTACTCTAAAGCCACCACGAAGGGCCCGGCATCCAGAGACAACCCGTCTGCCTCCTGCCAGAAACGGTTTCTCTGCAGCGCGACTAGCTGTGCACCGCCCATGAGGTGCCGGAAGGCCAGGTTGAGCCGTGCGTAATCGAAGCCACGCCCCAGATCCCCTACCAGAACACACTCGGCCGCCTCGTCCGCCGGCACTATTCCCGGAAGGTCCTCGAGTAGCGCCTCCGCGACGAGGGTGTGACATTTTTTGCCCTCCAGCATTGCGTTCGCGGCAGCGGCCGGGGCGAAGACAAGCTCCTCCCGCGCCTGGAAACCTAGAGCACGCAACCGGCCGACGACTTCTCGTCGGGGTCTGCGGGTGGTATTGGTTACGTAGCGGTAGGGGATGTCAGCGGCTTCGAGACGTGCCAGGGCTTCGCGGGCGCCCGGGATCGGGCCGTCCTCAGTGTAGAGGGTCCCGTCGAGGTCTATGAGCAAGCCTCTCGCATTCATCATCAGGAAAGAAAAGCCCCAGACCTGAAGTCTGGCGCTCCCATGTGTACTGGTGTCTTCTACCGGCCGAAGAATAGCTTGGCGGCCGGGCTCATCATATCCGGGGACCACATCGGCTCGAAGGTGAGCTGGGCGCTGACGGTCTCGACACCTTCGATGCTAAGAGCCTCGGTCTCGACTTGTTCCTGGATCAGGTCTCCCACCGGACACATGGGGCTCGTCAAGCTGAAAGTTACGTCCACGTGGCGTCCCTCGTCGTGGACGCCCACATCGTAGATCAGACCAAGCTCCACTAGATCCATCCCGATCTCCGGGTCTATTACGTTCCTCAACTGGTCCCTGATACGTTCCTCAGTTAGCATTCTCTCACCTCTCATGATCTGCTAGCTATGTTACCCTAATTGTAAAGCCGTCCCCCAGCTTTTTCACTGCAGACCCTGCTCTGTAGCAGGTATACGAAGAACTGTTTACGCAAGGTTAAGAACTTGTTACACGTATTCCACTTATCCACCGTTCCTGCGCCATTATCCACAACATGTTGTGGATAACTTTCCACCAACGGCTGAAAACCCCCCACATTTTGGCCTGTGCAAGCCAAATTCTCATTTCAGGCACAACATATAGACATGAGTGACCGCTCAAAGGAATTCGCTCGGGCGCCAGAGAGAGCGGAGATAGTAGCTGAGAGCGAGGAAGAGGCCGCCGAAACCGAGGAAGAGGAGGACGCGCCAGATCGCCTCGACCTCCGCCAGGTCTACGAGGAAGAGCTTGCCGACCACGAGGAAGAGCGTCGCCATGCCGCCTCTCACAAGCGAGGTATGGTCAAGCCGAAGCCCGGCGACCAAGAGACCGACGGCGTAGAGGCCCCAGGCTATGGTGACCCAGGCGTGGCCACCTGGCAGCATCGAGAGCTCGCGCCAGAGCAAGGCGAGGAGGGCAGCGTGCCCCGCGATGCGATATACCCTGTCCAGGTTGCGGGGCAGGACGAAACTCGACGCGGCGAAGATAAAGAAGATGACCGCGAGGTCCACGAAGGCGCGAACATTAAAGAGCGCCGGGCGAGCGGTTACCGAGAAGCTATCAAGAGCACCAGGCAAGAGGCGGGTGGCGAGCCAGAGCATGACTGCAAAGAAGAGCAGGTGTGCGGCAATAGAGATGATCCTGTAAGAGAACCTTCTCGCTACGTAGTGCAGAACGGCGGCTTCGGCGGCCAAAGTGAAGAGGAGCACGTTGCCATCGAGCTTCAAGATGAGAGTGTGCGTCACGAGGAGCAGGGCGACGAGGGTGTGAGCGTAGTAAAGACGGCTACCGAAGTACCACAGCACGAGAGCGGCCAGCGCGTAGAGAGCAGCGCCGGAGAGCGTGATCCAACCGAAATCCGAGGAAGTGAGCGTCCAGATCGCTGCAGTGAACCCTAGCGCGACGATCGGGGTCGAGATGATGTACAGGTGAGCCTGACCGCGCCCGGAGCCACACAAGACCTCCCGCGCCACCGGGACGAGCCAGAACAGCGACCACGCGAAGGCCACGCCGAGTTGCAAGGTCCAGCGATTTCCGAGGGACGGCGTCGCCCAGAAGGAGAAACTGCTCACGTAACCGATGAAAAAGACCAGCCAGCCGCCCATTGAGGAGACAGCCAGGAGCGAGACCCACCCCTTGTAGAAGTACACCGCCGCCATGCCTGCGAGGATGAGGCACGTGTAGAGGACGAGCCCGACCAAGCTTCCAGCATCGGTGTACAGGAGGAATGGCGTGCCGAGCCCTCCGAGGGCGCCGATGATCGAGAGTGGCGCCTGGTCCTGCCGGAGGGAGAGCAAGTAAGCCAGGAGCGTCACCGCGGCCATGAAAGCAAAGGCGGCCGGGTAGGGCACGAGCTCGTACAGCTGGAAGGCAGCGAAGCCGGTTATGTAGAACGCCCCGACACTGCCTCCGAGGAGCACCTGGCTGAATGCCCGGCGGTTCTCGTAGATGCGGAGGCCTATAGTAAGCAGCGCGACGCCGATCACAAGCCCGAACCCAACGCGCATGGGGGGTGAGATCCAACTTCGCTCCACGGAGAACATGAAGAAGAACGCAATCCCGAAGAGTAAGAGACCGATACCAAGCTTGTTCAGCCACCACTCCCCGCTACTCAGGTTTCCGAGATCGAAGGGTGTACCAAAGCTCCTGCTCGACCCCGAGACGTCCTGCTCCAATGGCTCCGAGCACGAAACGGTGGCAGTCTCGGGGAAGGGCGAAGGCGCGACGCTCGCGCTGCGCGTTCCTGGCAGCTCACTCTCCACCGCTCCGGCCCTCCTTTCAGCGGTCACACGTTCGTTTTGTAGCGCGTGACGGAGTTCGGTTCGCAGCTCCTCAACTTCCCTCTCCAGGCGCTCGACGCGCTCACTCAACGATCCATTTTCGTGCTCGCCCACCCTTGCCACCTCTGATCGAAGTTTGCGAGATCCTTTCGAGTATCAGTGTAAGTTGGGAACACGGGCGGCACATCGTTCCAAAGGAACTATTTTCGCCCTCCGCCTGGTGCAAGAAGAGCAGGGCAGCTTTTGTTACCTGATGAGAACGAAGGCCACGGGGAACATGGCGGCAGCGAGGGCGGCCATGGCGAAGAAGGCGCCACCGAGCGAGAGGATGGTGGTGGCCAGGCCCATTAGGAGTGGGCCAAGGGTCTGGCCGAGGCGCAGGATAGTACCGTTCAGACTAAGGATCGCACCGCGATTCTCCTGTGGGGCGGAGCCGGTGAGCAGACTGAAGATGTTCGGGATGTTTATACCCTGGCCGAAGCCGTAGATGGAGGTCGCCACGAGCAGTAAGGACAGGGCCAGGACGAGCGGTACGATGGAGAGCGCAACAGCGTAAAGGACGAAGGCCACGCGTATGAGTATCTTCTCCGGCACGAGGCGCGTGAGTTGAGTCGAGGTCAGGGCGGTTACGATGGAGGAGCTGGAGACTATCGCCCCGGTGAGGAGGGGGCTTGCTCCAAAAGATTGGTCTATGAGGATCGGCAGGTAGGTGATGTGCGGCCCGTAGAGGATAAGTAAACGTCACCAGGCTCGCTGAGAAGAGACCGATCACGCGCCGGTCCTTGAGGTTCTTTGCGACGCTGCCGAAGTACTCCTTGAGGTTCTCATCGCCCGCGGGCGTGGGGTTGCGTAGGGAGAAGAGGACCAGGAGCCGATAGGAACAGCGACGAGCGGCAGGGCGAACGTGTAGTACCAGCCTAAAGTGGCCAGCATTCCGCCTATCACCGGATAGCCCGCGGTGCCGATGGAGAGGACGCTCGCGTTGTAGCCCATCGCTTCGATGCGTTCGTGGCCTGTGTACAGGTCCCCGATCACGGTGACGTTGATCGCCCCGAGTGCGGCAGCCCCCACCCCCTGCACAGAGCGCAGCATTATCAGGAGCTCGAAGTCGCATGCCAGGGCGCAAGACGCTCCCGCCACGCCGAAGAGCAAGAGGGAGGGAACCAATATTTTCTTGCGCCCGTGCCGGTCGGAGAGCACGCCCCAAATCGGGGTCAGCAGCACTCCCGGCAGCGTGAAGACCGTGATCAAAAGTCCTACCTACCCCGAAGAAACCCCGAGTTCGTCGGCGACCTTCGGCAATGCCGGACCTACGCTGGAAACACCCAACACCGCCATGAGCGAGACCCCGAAGACGACGTGCAGGTTGTGGTTCCGGAGGACCGAGTGCTCTTTGCTTTCTTCAGGTGCCTGCGCCACACGACACAACTTAGCACCATCCGGACGATGCGGCGGCGAGCAGCCCACTACACACCCGACGCGAACCTACCAATTAAAAAGCCCCCAGTCCTGCTTGCCCGGCACGTAGTAGCTCGGGCTGATAAAGCGGAACACGTGGGCGAACCTTCGGGCGCGTGCGAGATCTTCGGCCTCCCTGCGGGCGGCGCCACAAGGGTCAGCTCTCAGTTCAGGTAGTGTCTTCGGACTTCCAACCCAGACGGGCGAGGAGCCCTGCGGTCATCGCAGCGGTGGCGCCCCAGATCTCGTGCCCCTCGACGGCGAAGATCGGCACCTCGTAAAGGCGACCCTCGCGTTCCCAGACCACCTTCTTGAACGCCTCCGGCGACATCAGTTCCTCTAGTGAGGCGCTGAAAATCTTCTCGACCTCTTCGGGCGCCAGGGCCAGCTCCGCCTCCCGCGACAGAAGTCCCACAAAAGGCCGGACCAAAAACTTGCTCGGCGGGATATACATCTCCTCGAGCTCCCCGATGACCTCCACGAGGTCGGGCTTGAGATCCACCTCCTCTTCGGCCTCCCGCAAGGCTGTCGCCAGGAGCGACCTGTCCTGCGGCTCCGGACTACCGCCGGGGAAGGACACCTGTCCGGCGTGGTCCTGCAAATCGCCCGTCCTGAGCGTGTAAACGATGCACGCCCCCTCCGGCGCGAGCACGATCGGCATCAGCACCGCCGCCTGCCGCGAGTCCTCGCCTGGCTCCGGAACCCGCGGCCTCCGCTCCCCTGTCTCCAGATCCACCGGCGAGAAGCTCTCATACACCTCACGCCAACTCGCCAGCGGCTCCCCCACCGCTCTCTTCAAACGTGCCGCCAGGTTTCCGTTCTGACCCATCCCGTCCATGATTTAATCATACAACGTTGCCTGCTCGATCCGGCTCAGCGCTCTGGAGCATCGGCCTCCTCACCTCGGGCAACCGTCTCTGGTTCCCAGCGTAAACATGTGTATGTTATGGTCACTAAGCGAACACCCATGGGAGGTTATCGACGATGAGCGACAACTCTAACGAAACTCCGGATACTCCGGGCGTGGTTGCACCGCCGCCGCTGATCTATGCCGGCGCCCTAAGCGCAGGGTTACTGGCGAAGGCACTCTTTCCGGCCGGCTTCTTACCGCGCGCGATTGCGCGAGTGTTCGGCTGGCCACTGCTCGGCGCCGGGCTGCTCCTGGTCATTCTCGGCTTCCGCGCCCTGCGCAACGCGGGAACCAACGTAGATCCGTATCAGCCGGCTACCACGCTCGTCGTCGAAGGGCCCTACCGCTTCACTCGCAACCCGCTCTACCTGGGCCTCACGCTCGTGTACAGCGGAATCACCGTACTCGCTAACGCGCTTTGGGCCGCCCTGCTGCTTCCCTTCGTCCTCGTCGTCATGCGGCGCGGCATAATCGAGCGCGAGGAGCGCTACCTGGAACGCATCTTCGGCGAGGAGTACGTTCAGTACAAGGCTCGGGTACGACGCTGGATCTGAACCCCCAGTTAGTATAGTGCCCGAAAGCTCACGAACCACCCGCGAGGCTCGTTAAGCCGTCAAACTAATCCTGCCCCGGCTGCGCGCCAGTACCGCGCCGTCCCAGTTCCCGGTCGAGCAGGAAGAGCGACTCGCTCTTGTCGCCGATCATCCTTAGCGTCTCCACGACGTCTCCGGCGTTCTTCTCCTCCTCGACTTGCTCCGTTACGAACCACTGCAGAAAAGTCTGGCTCGCGTAATCGTTCTCTCTGACCGCCAGCCCGTAGAGGTCGTTTATCATGGCCGTGACCTCTTGCTCGTGTTGGAGCGCCTGCTCGAATACTTCCAGGGGCGAGCCAAACTCGACGACCGGCCCTTCTATTGCTTGCAGCACGACCCGGCTATTACGGTCCAGGATGAAGTCGTAGAACTTCATCGCATGTCCCGTCTCCTCTCGCGACTGAGCACGCATCCACTGCGCGAAGCCCGGAAGGTTCACCGACTCGCAATATGCCGCCATCGAGAGGTACTGGTAGGCCGAGTAGAGTTCGTTTTTGATCTGTTCGTTCATCGCATCCTGGACTGCTTTACCGAGCATAAGTATCTACTCCTTCGTATTTCGTGCTCCGTCCCTACCCTCTACTATAGCTACTTCTTCCCCGGTCAACCGTACAGTCCATACACTAGCCGGTCTATTTGCCGGTCGATCGCAGAGATCTGGCGCCAGATCTCCGCTCGCTCCCGCTCGATCCTCGCCCCCGCCAGCCGCTCGTATCGCATTCTATCGAGCCTGCGCGCCGGCTAACCGACTCTCCTCACACGGCTCCCTGTACGGACCATGCCGAAGATAGACCTCTTCGCTTCCAGCTTAGTGATGTCCACAATCTTGGACGCGAAACTGTCTATATCTATGCCCACCGGCACCCCGTCGCCATCCACATCTATCACGATGTCGTGATCGCCCCAACCCACCACCTCCTGCGTGCCCCCGGGCTTGCGTTCCCTGCCGGGGTTCAGCTCTATGTACAGCGAGTCCGTGTCCGGATAATACTCGAACCTCAAGCTACCGCCGTCCTTTCCTTCTGGTATACCCCGAATCTTCGTAAGCGTTGAACAGCGTCCCGTCCGCAGTGGTTACAACTCGGATGTGGTGCCCCGGCTCAGGCACATAGCGCCAGTAGCGTACCTTCCCGTCTGCCTGCGTCATCGTCTCCTCCGGATCGATCTTCTCGCAACCCTCCTCTATGGTGCGGGTCATCACGTTTAGATCGTCCGCTTCAATAGCGAGGGCGAAGCCGACCAGCTACTTGCCCGTTAATCCAGTAGGTGTCGACATAGCAAGCGCCCGGGCGAGCTCGAGAATGCGCCGCTGCTCGTCTTCCGAAAGATCGTCGAGCTGGTTCATTATCTGGTCTTTAAGCGCATCACTCACTGGAGCATTTCTCGAAGAAATACCTTCCGACAGTTAGACTGCTCCGGCGCCTCCTCGACGCCCTTTATCTCATCCTTGCTGAGCCCGCAGACGAGGAGATCTATCTACGAGTCGGCCGCGGAGATCTGATACCCGATCACAGTCTGCTCCCGCTCGAATATGTTATTTCCTTCTTTTTGGTTGCGGAGGTTTCGGCTAACATTAGTTTGTGGAGGCAAAATATAGATGAACGATGGTTTTCTGGCGCCTGCGCTACAGGTGTCTTTACCCTTACCTGAGGCAGTCCCACAGCCGGAAGAGATCAAGCGGGTCAGCCATGGAGTCGTGTACACCAAGTCATGGGTCGTAGAGCTCATCTTAGACCTCAGCGGTTATGAGTCTTCTAAGAATCTAGTCGATAAGATCGCAATCGAACCGTCCTGCGGCGTCGGTGAGTTTCTGGAACCAATGGTCCGTCGTCTCTCCGCTTCGTGTCATGAACAGGGCCGACCGTTACCGGATTGTGCC
>JAWWQA010000315.1:0-9737 GCA_033854695.1 Rubrobacteraceae bacterium | reverse complement strand
GTTCAGGGACTCTTCGGGGGCAAGCCTGACCCTGAGGAGGGCGAGGAGGAATGAAGAGCCCTCGTCCCCTCGCAGTTCGCTGACCTCGGAGATCTCGATCCCCTCCACTTCGGCGCCCTTCGCCGCGAACCAGCGCCTGTTCTTGAGGAAGTTGGGCAGGGCGTCCCTCTCGAGCTGGGCGCGTTGCCGGCTCCCGAGCCGCAGGGGCGCCCGGCCGCCGTCCACCGCGGACCTCCCGGCTGCCAGCACCACGACCGGCAGCTCTATGACCGGCGTAGGCGCTTCCTCGTGCCAGCGCGGCGCCTGCGCCTCCGTCTCGAGCCGGAACCAGTAGAAGGCATGGCCCGGCAGGGTGAGGAAGTATGGCAGGCTCCCTATCGGCGGGAAACTAGAGCTGCCCATCATCTCGACGGGCACCCTCCCCCGGAAGCGCGAGAGGTCGAGCTCGACCGGCTGCGCCGAGCGACTCAGGTTCGCCACGCAAAGGATCGACTCGTCTTCGTGCTCCCGGAGATAGGCCAGTACTTTCCGGTTGCCCGGGTGCAAGAATTCCAGGGTCCCGCGCCCGAACGCCTTGTGCCCCTGACGGACTGCGATGACACGCCTCATCCAATTCAGGAGGGAGCCGGTTGAGCGGCTCTGGGCCTCGACGTTTACGGACTGGTAGCCGTAGACCGGGTCCATGTTCACGGGCAGGTACAGCCGGGCCGGTTCGGCGCGGGAGAACCCGGCGTTCCGGTCGCTCGTCCACTGCATCGGGGTGCGGACCGTGTCCCGGTCGCCCAGGAAGATGTTGTCGCCCATCCCGATCTCATCGCCGTAGTAGATGATCGGGGTGCCCGGCATGCTCATTAAGAGGCTGTACAACAGCTCGATACGCGGCCGGTCGTTCTCCATCATCGGCGCCAAGCGCCGCCTTATGCCGACGTTTATGCGCATCTGCGGGTCAGTAGCGTAGACCTGGTACATGTAGTCCCGCTCCCGGTCCGTGACCATCTCCAAGGTAAGCTCGTCGTGGTTCCTGAGGAAAATCGCCCACTGGCAGTTCTCGGGGATCTCCGGGGTCTGGTGCATGATCTCCACGATGGGGTGCCTGTCTTCCTGAGCGACGGCCATATATATGCGCGGCATGAGGGGGAAGTGGAAGGCCATGTGGCACTCGTCGCCGTCGGCGAAGTACGGGCGCACGTCCTCCGGCCACTGATTCGCCTCGGCGAGGAAGATCCGGTTCTCGTACCGGGCGTCCATCTCGGCGCGCATCCTCTTGAGGACCTCGTGCGTCTCCGGCAGGTTCTCGTTATCGGTGCCCTCACGCTCGATGAGGTACGGTATCGCATCCAGCCTGAGCCCATCCACGCCCGTGTCGAGCCAGAAACGCATCACACGCATCATGGCCTTGAAAACCTGGGGGTTGTCGTGGTTAAGGTCCGGCTGGTGGCTGAAGAAGCGGTGCCAGTAGTACTGGCCGGCGACGGGGTCCCAGGTCCAGTTGGAGGTCTCGGTGTCGGTGAAGATTATGCGGGTGCCCTCGTACTTTCTGGGCGTGTCGCTCCACACGTAGAAGTTACGCCAGGCCGAGCCTTTGAGCGCCTTGCGCGCCCGCTGGAACCACGGGTGCTGGTCGGAGGTGTGGTTTATGACGAGCTCGGTGATGACCTTTATGCCCAGCTCGTGCGCCCGCCGAACGAAGGCCCTGAAGTCGCGCTTAGTGCCGTAGTCGGGGTGGAGGTTCTTGTACTCGGCGATGTCGTAGCCGTCGTCGCGCATCGGCGAGGGGTAGAAAGGCATGACCCAGATCGCCGTGACGCCCAGGTCTTTTATGTAGTCCAGGCGACGCATAAGGCCCCTGAAATCGCCGATGCCGTTGTTGTCCGAGTCATAGAACGCCTTGACGTGCAGGTGGTAGAAGATGGCGTCTTTGTACCAGAGCGGGTCCTCGCGGGGTGCCTCCTTCTCGCGGGGCGTCCCCTCCGACGTGCCTTCAGGCTCTATCGTCTTCAAGAGGCCCTCCTCAGGCGGAACATCTCCGCCGGGTTCTCCTGCGGGACGAGCCGGACCCAGAACCCCCGCCCCGTCCGCTCGAAGCGCCGCCCGGAGAGTAGCTCTTCTAACACGTACGGCTCGTTTTCGTTCAGTCCTGCCCTTTCGAGCGGCACCTGGAGCCAGGTCTCGTGGGCGCTGTACGGGTCGAGGTTGAGGGCGACGAGGACCGTGTTGTCGCCGCTCGACTTCGAGTAGAACAGGATATTGTCGTTCGGGGCCTCGTGGAATCGCAGGTCCGTCAGCTCGTGCAGGGCGGGGTTTTCGCGTCGGATCCGGTTGACCTGCCTTACGTAGTCCTTGATGTTCCCGGGCCGAACCCAGTCCCAGACCTTGTAATCGTACTTCTCGGAGTTGCGGTACTCCTCCTTGCCGGGCACGGGCGTCCCCTCGCACAGCTCGAAGCCATTGTAGATGCCGTAGACGCTGGACAGGGTCGCTGCAAGGACCAACCGCAGCTGGAAGACGTGGCGGGGAGCGTTCTGGAGGATCCAGGGCAAGATGTCCGGCGTGTTGGTGAAGAAGTTGGGGCGCATGTATTCTTTAGGTTCTCCTTGCGTCAGCTCGGTGAGGTATTCGATCAGCTCCCCCTTCCTGGTGCGCCAGGTGAAGTAGGTGTAACTCTGGGTAAAGCCCAGCTTGGCGAGGCTCTCCATCCTCCTCGGGCGGGTAAAGGCTTCGGCGAGGAAGATCACATCCGGGTGCTCGTCCTGGACCTCCCGGATCACCCACTCCCAGAACGGGAACGGCTTGGTGTGCGGGTTGTCCACCCTGAAGATCTTCACACCCTGCTCGACCCAAAATAGCAGCACGCTCTTCCACTCCTCCCACAAGGACTTCCACTCCTTGCAGTAGAAGTTTACGTTGACGATGTCCTGGTACTTTTTGGGCGGGTTCTCGGCGTACTTTATAGTCCCGTCGGGCCGGAACACGAACCACTCCGGGTGCTCCTTTACGTACGGGTGATCCGGCGAGCACTGTATGGCGAAGTCGAGCGCCACCTCCATCCCGTGTTCCCGCGTCGCCTCCACGAAGCGCCGGAAGTCTTCCAGGGTACCCAGCTCCGGATGGACCGCCTTGTGGCCGCCCTCCTCCGAGCCGATGGCGTAAGGGCTCCCCGGGTCGTCCGGCCCGGCCTCCAGAGTGTTGTTCGGTCCTTTACGGTGCGTCCTTCCTATCGGGTGGATCGGAACCAGATACACCACGTCGAAGCCCATTGAGGCTATCTCCGGGAGCCGCCGTTCGGCGTCTTTGAAAGTCGCGCTCTTGCCGGGCACGGTGCCCTGGGAGCGGTGGAACATCTCGTACCAGGCGGCGTAGCGCGCCCTTACCCGGTCCACGACTATCTCCAGCGTCTTGTATACCGTCGAGCTCGAGCGGTCGGGGTGCTCGTCCATCGCCTTCTGCACGACAGGGGAGCGCAGGATCTCCAGCCGCTCCCCGTACGGCGCCCCGTCGAGCCTCGCCAGCGCTTCTTCGAGCCTTTCGTTCCCCGAGCGCTCGACCGCCTCCTCGACCATGTTCCGGCCCTCGATCAACTCTAGCTCCACCCGTTGCCCGTCGGCTACCTTTTTCTCGACCTCCAGGCTCCAGGTGGCGAACGCGTCCGTCCACGCTTCGATGGTGTACTCGTAGCGGGCGTTCTCCAGGAGGTAGAAACTTCCGCGCCACAGGTCGAGGCCGGGGATCACGAGCTCCATCGGTGTCTCGGACCACCCTTCCTCGCCCTGCTTGCGATACTTCAGGACCGCGGCCAGAGCGTCGTGGCCCTCCTTGAAGATGTCCGCCTGGACCTCGAAGGCGTCGCCGACCTCGCGCTTGACCGGGTACCGGCCGCAGACCAACTCCGGACAGACGCCCTCGATGATTATGGTCCTGTACGGCTCGTGCATCACACTACCTCCCTAGAAACGTCCCACCCGGTTTATACGCTTCCGGGTGTAGGATAACCGCATCCCGCGGGCCGAAGCAAAAGCCCGGACGAGGCCCCGAGCCGGGCCGCACGCCATATTCCGGGTAAGATGCGAATGTTCTCTCTTCCTGTAAATAAACCGGTGATAGAAGCCATACTGTGATACCTTGCTTCCCCCGCAACATCCAACGGCACAAAGGAACACGCTATGGCCAGCATCGAGATCATCATCCGCGACGACGAGGGCTGCGTCCTAAGCAAAAAGCACTACGACGAGGAGCGAGTATTAATCCAACATACAACTACTCAAGGCCCGCCATTCCTCTGTGAGCAGTTATGAATTTGCTGGCAATTGGGAGGATGGCGTTGGACCCGGAGGTCTTGGTGGTGGGGGGGGAGGCGTTCCTGTAACCGCTGGTAAATCCGGCCGTGGTTGCGAAGACGTTTCTGTAGCTGTTGGTAAACTGGGAGGTGTTTGCGGAGACGTTTGCGTATCCATCGGTAGATCCAACGACGGTTGGGGAGACGTCGTGTCTGTACCCGCTAGTGGATCAGGCGGTGCGATTTGTGAAGGCGCTGGTTGCGGCGTCACGCCAGTATCTGGTTCTGTCGATGGTTGGTCAGGATTTTGGGAGAAAGTAGGTGTGTTCTCTACTGGTGGAGATTCGATCTTGGGCAGAATAGCGTCTGCAGGGCGACTAGCAGGTTGACTTAAGGCACCGCGAGGAAGGCCATCCTTGTTGGTAGCCTCATCTAGCTTCTTTGGCTCTTCGACAAAGGGCGCTTTGGCGGAAGCCTCCATACGTTCGCTCACCCACGGATCTGTAGCCGTCTCCATGGCTTCTGAAGGTGTATATTGGGCGGGTGTAGGTAATAGAGTTGGTGTAGGTGTATCGTCCCCCGACTTCTTCGTTGCCGGTGGTTCATCGCCTGGTTCTAAAACCGGAATGACCAGTTGGGTTGCGCTTTGAGTTTTAGAATCCGTAATCGGATAAATATTCGTATAAACACCAAAGAGCGCAAGGCTAAAAATTATTACGGCGGCGGCTGTGGGAAGGGTCCGGCCCGATAAGCTCATTTCCACCAACCTTCTCCCTTTCCCCGCTTTCTGACTCCTGGCAAGCCACTGTCCTACAAGCCGATTGGTAACCTAATAGTAACCCATTATTGTTACAGACTTCTAAATTTCTTAAGTGGCAACTCGCTCGTAGAATAGTTTCTGGCGCGAAAGAGCCCCAGGATCGCGCAAGCCATATTCTTCAGTCACCTTATCGAAGACACGTTATACGCGCTCGTGTGGAGAAGGAGCGCTCAAGACAGGTCCGGGGACTAGAGAGTTGAGGGGACTCCGGTAGAGTCGTTTAGGACCCGCCAGGCGGGGGTATGCGTGTCGTCCATGGAAGAGCAGTTGCCGAGCGGTATTCTCCTCTTCTTCGCGCTCTCCTTCTTACTTACGGCTCCATTTGTGTTTTTCTCGGGAGGCGAGGGCAGCAATCCCCTATCTGTGGTCCTTGGGATCGCCTTCGTCGTGCTTGGGGGCGCTTTCATTTGGCTAGTGGGGTACAGCGCAGATGAGCAAGAAGCGAAGTTGCCAAATGCGACGGCATATGCCGTGGTCGAGACCACAATGGAGGGCACGGCGGAAGAAACCACAAGCACACCGGAACGATCCGGTCGGACTCAAGCTGAGAGGATCTCCTACACAAATTACTGTATCGAGAAACAATTCGCCGATGCCACGCAAGGTATGGACCAGCAACAGGCTATCGACTATCAGACCGGGATCATAAGCGAGTCCGTAGCGCGGGGTGTGGATCCCAGGACAGTCTTGTCCGAGCGTGGATTTCCCTGCTAACAAGCGGAGCTATGCAAGTTACCACCCACTTAGCCGCGGCGCCCTTGGTTGCTGCTGGCATGTTATTACAGTCACCGAGTTCTCTGGAACTCCTGCGCCTTGAAGCGCTTTCCGGTGACGTCCCTCGATTCGTCCGATGCTAAATAGAGGAAGACGCCGGTGTTCTCCTCAGGGGTTATACGGGTCGTGGGGTCTTCGTCGGGGTAGGCGGCGGCGCGCATCTCGGTACGCATGCCACCCGGGTCGACGGAGTTTGCGCGGATGCCACGGTCTTTCAGCTCGGCGGCCAGGATCTGGGTGAGTCCCTCTAGACCGAACTTGCTAACGGAGTAGGCGCCCCACTCGGCCCGGCCCTCGATGCTCACGCCGCTCGTTACGTTGATGATCGAACCACCCTCCGGCATGTGCGGTATGACGGCTTTGGTGAGCAAGAACGGACCGGTGAGATTGGCCTCCAACGCCTTGCGCCACTCGTCCTCGGGATACTCTTCTATAGGTACCCTGGGGCCCAGGACGCCTGCGTTGTTGACGAGCACGTCTATCCTGCCGAACTGATCGACTGCCGCGCCCACCAGCTTCTCGACGTGTGTGCTTCGCGACACATCACCGGGGAACGCCAGGACCTCGACACCTGTACCTTCGGCTTCTCTGGCGACGGGATCCAAGGAGTCCGCGTTGCGGGAGTTTATGATGAGGTTCGCGCCTTCTCGTGCATAGGCGAGCGCGAGGGCCTTACCGAGCCCCCGGCTGGCGCCCGTGATCATCACGGCCTTGCCTCGTAACATGAGCCCTCCTTTGTAGTAACTTGTGAGCTAGTCAGCACCAGGCTTTGCCGACTTTCCTCCTTTTCGACTCTCGGCACCGTTCTAAGAGCCGCCTGGACAGTTTACAGCGGGTCGCGCTCCTCGTGGAAAAAGCTGACCAGCTGAAATGCTGACAAACTAACTGGCTTCACTGCAAAGTCTCGTCACTTGGCGTATAAAGGGGATATGGCTAATAGGATATCGGAAGGGGCGGCGAGCGGTGTACGGTGAGAATGCGCCGCCGGCGTGGGCGCGACTTCCCGGTGCCAGGTGCCGGGCCGTGGAGCACCTGGCAAAGCTCGAGGGGTTGCAGGAGTTCGAACTTCTCGCCGGGCTCGATGAGGGTTTCTTTCAGGCTTTAGCGATTGCGTCCGAGGTTTTGGAGATCGGAGCGGGCACCGCTCTGTACAGGGAGGGTGAGCCCTCGGGGGCCGTCTACTTTCTGCGTGAAGGAAGGGCGAAGCTCTACCGCTCCTCGAGCGGGCCAAAGGCGCGCGATCAGATCCTGGGCGTAGTGGGTGATGGCTCCGTTCTCGGGCTCGCCTCGGCCCTTGGAGGAAAGCCTCAGAGTCAGGGCGCGACGGCCCTGACCGATTGCGTACTCTACGCCGTCTTCCGCGACGATCTCGTGAACCTCATGACTTCGTACCCGGAAGCCTCTTTCCGCCTCGCCCGGGCGCTCGCAGCCCGAACCCGCGAGCTAGAAGACCTGGTCGGCAACCTCGTCTTTCGCAGCGCCCCCCAAAGGGTGGCCCGGATGCTCATCGACCTCGCTACCGAAGAAGGCCGCGTCACCAAGAGGGGCGTCGTCTTCAAGCCCTCGCTCTCCCGCCAGGAGATGGCCGAGGCAACAGGCATCTCCCGCGAAGCCCTCTCGCGCACCCTGAGCCGGCTCGCCCAAGAAGGCATCCTCGATCTGAGGGGCGGAAAGACCATAACCATACTCAAACCCGCCGAACTCCGCGCCCGTACCTGAGAACCTTTCGCAGTAGGAACGGGATTTGATCTGGGTCACATTCGAACATGACCGTGGTCATGGCCTGCTATGACGGCAATCAACGGTGGGTGTTGGAGATCCTCTCCGATTGATATAAAGCTTCTACAAGAGATAAAGTTCCGAGAGGAGGAATGGCAGTGACATACGTCATCACCGAGCCGTGCATCGGCACGAAGGACCAGAGTTGCGTCGAGGTGTGCCCCGTAGATTGCATCTACGACGCGGGGGATCACTTCATGATCAACCCCGAAGAGTGTATCGACTGTGGAGCCTGCGAGCCGGAGTGCCCGGTCGAGGCCATCTACCCCGAGGACGAGGTCCCCGAGGATCAGGAGAGCTACATCACCAAGGCCGCCAACTACTTCGAGTAAAGAATCTGCGGATAGAACGAGGGAGGATTATCCAAAGCTACTCCCTCGTTCTTCCAACGGCGTTAGGCTTTCGAGCAGTCAGCAATCAGCTTTCAGCAAGACCGCGGAGAGCGAAGTCGAGCAGACAAGGCGACACAGTGAGTTCGAAGGCCGTCTACGCTCCGTCTCGCGCCGCCGGCATCCGCTGCTCACAGAGAAGCTGACGGCTGACGGCTGACGGCTGATGGCTAATTTCCAACGGCCCGACCCTGACCCCGTCTCTGTTTCCCGAGACTACCTGACCGAGCTGGACGAGGCAGCGCTTGAGGTGGCTCCGGGCGGCGTTTCTGAAGGGGAGGGTCCGCATTAGCTTCTCCAGACAGGACTCCGTCAGTTGTAGCTCTGTCCTGAACTCGGCTAGCGTGCCGTTGCCCCAGTCTTCTATAGCACACTCGCCCCAGCCGCTGACGAGACCGTCGTAGGTCCAGCGTAAAAAGCTTAGATCCTCGGCCTTTACGAGGACGCTCGAGATCCTTCGCCTTATCCCGAGAACAGAAACCTCCCACTCCGAGACCATGCCCGGCCCCACCGGTCCCTCTGTGATTTCAACGCGCCGTACCCCGGGCGCCCAGCTCGGGAAGCTCCGCACGTCGAGCACAGCCTCGTAGAGATGCCGGGCCGGAGCCGGTACGAAGAGACTCGCTCCTATTATCCCACTATTAGTTCTGTTCAGAATTATTGTGCTCACATTAAGATTGTACATCAAAGCGGCGTAGTGTCCTACATCTATAATCCTCGCATGACTTTTTCTGAGGATAGTGGGCGGTGGCGGACGTTTGGGGCGGAGTATCTGTACCGGAGCCCGTGGTGCTCTTTCCGAGTGGACGAGGTAAGGCTACCGGATGGAGCGGAGATCGAGTACGGAATTCTCGAGAGCGCAGGGTTTGCGGCGGTGGTTGCGGTGACGGAAGGGGGAGGTGTTGTGCTCGTGCGCCAGTGGCGCCAGCCGGTCGAGGGGTTCACCCTGGAGCTTCCGGGTGGAGGTGTGGAGGAGGGAGAGGACCCGCGGGAGGCCGTCCGGAGGGAGCTTCTCGAGGAGACCGGGTACCGCGCGGAGGACCTCTCGCACCTGGTCTCGGTGCACACGAGCCCCGGGCGCGCGACAGAGGTGTGCCATCTTTTTCGATGCCGGGCCGTACGCATCCTTCCGGGACCTCGGCCGGAACCAACGGAGTTCGTCTCGGCGGTCGAGTTGCCTCTCTCCGAGGCGGTGGGGAAGGCTTTTGGCGGTGAGATCACGGCCGCCACGACGGTGCTCGGGCTGTTGATGGTGTCTGGTGGCGTGGTGGGCGGTTGTGCGTAAGGCATCTCTGGGGTACATTAAGCACAATAGAGCAACCGGGGAGCCGAGAGGCTGAGAGGGCGCAAGGGCGCCGACCCGCTGAACCTGCTCCGGGTAATGCCGGCGGAGGGAGAAATGCAGCGTTCGATCACCACCAATCAGAGCGTTTACGAAAAGAATCTCGAACGTGCCTTCGCGCCTCCGGTCCTGGATCCCAACCGCAGTAGGTCGAGAGAGGCGCGAGAGCGATCCCGATCCGTGCCATGCAGAACCCTGCGGCTCTCCGGGAAGGATATCGTATGCAGGCCTTAGAGCTACTCGAGCGCCATACGGCGGCGTGGCGAGGTGCCACGCAGCATCCTTTCTTAGCTGCGGTGCGTGAGGGTACTCTGCCTGCCGGAGTCTTCGAGGCCTGGCTGACGCAGGACTACCTCTTCG
>JAWWQA010000314.1:0-7591 GCA_033854695.1 Rubrobacteraceae bacterium | reverse complement strand
CTCATACCCACATTGCCAACCACGACCATATCGACCCGTTCTTCTTCAACGGCGTCGAGGATCGCCTGCGCGGGGTCGACATCCGAGACCACCCGCGCCCGTCCGCGCGGCCCGGCGAGCTCTTCGGCGAAGAGCCTCAGCTCCTCCCCAGCTCGACCCAGGATGTTCTCAAGCTCGCTGTCTTCATCCGCTGCCGCCGCAGGGAGAACCTGGAAGAGGAGAAGTTCTGCCTGATGATTAGCCGCCATGGTTGTGGCCCAGCGTACCGCTCGGTCGGCGGTCTCCGAACGATCGGTAGCGACCATGACCCTACCGATCGACGGAGCCTCACCGCTTATCATGTTATTACCTCGCATCGAAGTCTTTCTCCAAGCCGCATCGTACCAGAACCACCAGCGCGGGCAAAGGCGGCTCGGAGATAGTCGATCCGGGTTCGACCCTGTCCACGAGACCGGTTGTTATGTGAAGGCGGGATCTCGCATTGCGCCGAATATTCGAGTAGACTCAACCAGAGGAGAGGATCAAGATGCGTTACCCAGAGCTCTGTTATCGGTGGGAATGGCAACTTCGCTCTACCCCCGAGCAGTTATGGCCGTTAGTGACCGACACGAACCGGTTCAATCGTGATACCGGACTCCCGGCAGTCAATCGCGCGGACGACGAAACTCGGGAAAATGCCCGCCAGAGCTTACGATTCTCACGGTTGGGGGTGCGGGTCGAGTGGGAGGAGGAGCCGTTCGAGTGGGTGCGCCCGTATCGCTTCGGCGTTCATCGGCGGTACTACGCCGGGCCCGTCGCATCGACGCGCGTGTTGGTCGAGCTGATATCCCAGCCAGAAGGCGGGACCCGGCTTCTGTACCAGACGTGGGTGCGGCCGAGCAATCTACTCGGGATGGTCGCTGTGCCCACGTTTATGAAGTTCTACAACCGTCGTGCTTTCGGCGCCGCCTTCCGCAGATACGACGAGCCCGCGATCAAAGCTGACCTCGCTCTCGACCAGCTACAGGATATCCCTCTCTCCCCTAGGGACGATCTCCCTCTTGCCCCTGGGGGGCGGGCTCGGTTGGCCGTGCTGCAGCGGGACCTGGTCGAGCGGACAGGTAAGGCTGAACTTGTCGCACGGCTGGTCGAAGCGGTGGAGAAAGGGGATGACTTCGACATGGCGAGTCTGCGACCTTACGCGCTCGCCGATGCGTGGGGCGTGCCACGTCGGGAAGTACTGGAGATCTGTCTGCATGCAACGCGTGCCGGTCTCTTTGACCTTCGGTGGGATCTGCTGTGCCCCCTGTGTCGCGGCGCGAAGGAGAGCGGTTCGACACTGGTGGAGATGAAACAGCGAGTCCATTGCGAAACGTGCAACATCGACTTCGCCGCTAATTTCGACCGTTCTGTAGAGCTTACCTTCAGGACCAGTCCCACAGTACGCCGGGTTGAGGATCGCAGCTTCTGCGTCGGTGGTCCTCAAGTGACGCCGCACATCGTAGCCCAGCAATTGCTGGCGGCGGATGATCGGCGTAGCGTTGCGTTGCCGCTGGAAGCGGGACGTTACCGGCTCCGGACCCTCGGGCTGGCCGGAGGCCAGTTTTTGGTGGCGACGACCCACGGGGCGCAGGAGGCGACTCTCGTGGCCACAGAGAGCGGCTGGTCCCGGGACGAATTGGGTGTGTCTCTGGCGCCCAAACTACGCTTCGAGAACGCCACCGATGTCGAGCAACTCTTCGTACTCGAGCGCATGGCTTGGAGTGATCAGGCAGCGACCGCCGCGGAAGTCACCTCCCTGCAAGTCTTCCGGGACCTCTTTTCGAACGAGCTACTCCGCCCTGGAGAGCAGATCTCGGTAGGCAGCCTGACCGTCCTCTTCACCGATCTCCGAGACTCCACCAGTTTCTACCGAGAGATCGGCGATGCTCCCGCCTTCGGGCAGGTCCTGGACCACTTCGGTGTGTTGCGAGACGCGATCGCCGAGGAGGATGGCGCGCTCGTCAAGACCATCGGCGATGCAGTCATGGCGGTGTTCCGACGCCCGATCTCGGCCCTCCGGGCGATCCTCAGCGCCCAACAGCGGCTGGCCTCCCCGTCCGGCAGCACACCTCCGTTTTACCTCAAGGCCGGGTTGCATTACGGACCCTGTATCGCCGTCACGATGAACGAGCGGCTGGATTACTTCGGATCGGTAGTCAACATGGCGGCCAGGCTCGAGCGCTTCTCCTCGGGCAAGGATGTCGTAATCTCTGACGCGATCCGCTATGACCCGGAAGTAGCGGAGGTTCTCTCGGAATCAGATGGCCAACTGGCCGTGGAACGCTTCCAAGCGCAGCTGAAAGGTTTCGATGAGGAACAATTCCACCTGTGGCGCGTGGCACATGCTTCCCAGCTAACGCCTGGTCCAGCGGCCCCTCGCAGAGGGGAAGCGTGATCTCCAATACCAGCATCGAGGTCTGATAGCGGCTTGCGGAAGGATTGCACCTTCCACAAGCCGCGCCGTCAGCCGTCAGCTGTCAGCTTTTGGCTGTGGCGAAGCGAGGAGAGGACGGGACAACGTATGCGCCGGCTAGTGGAACTGCTCTGGTCGATGGGTAATGACGGCGCTTCTTGGCGTATCGGTCGCGGTAGTAGCCTCGCGCGAACCACCGCTTGCTGACAGCTGAATGCTGACTAGCTGATAGCGCAGCTTGAAGCCCGGACTCCAGGGGTATGCATCGGGGGTATGATGTAAAGCTAGAGCGAAGGCCCAGCAGGGGCAGCTCTTTTCGAGGAGGTTTTGTATGGCGGTAAAGTTCGGAGTTTTCGTTCCGCAGGGCTGGCGGATGGACCTGGTCGAGATAAAGGACCCGGTGGAGAAGTATGAGGCGATGACCCGGGTAGCGAAGGTCGCCGAGGAGAGTGGCGGGTACGATTCGATCTGGCTCTACGACCACTTCCACACCGTCCCCACGCCGGAGAAGGAAACCGTCTTCGAGTGTTGGATGTCCACAGCTGGCCTCTCGCGCGATACCGGGCAGATAAAGATCGGGCAGATGGTCACCTGCAACGGCTACCGCAACCCGGCCCTCCTCGCCAAGATGGCATCGACCGTTGACACTATGAGCGCGGGCAGGCTCCTCTTCGGCCTCGGCGCCGGCTGGTACGAGCACGAGTGGCGCGCCTACGGCTACGGCTTCCCCGAGGTACCGGAGAGGATGCGCGCCTTCAGAGAAGCCTGCCAGATCATCCACAGGATGTGGACCGAGGACGAGCCGGTGTTCGACGGCGAGTTCTACGCGATAGACCATCCGATCAACGAACCCAAGGGCGTGCAAAAGCCTCATCCCCCGTTCTGGATCGGGGGCAGCGGGGAGAAGGTCACGCTGAAGCTGGTGGCTCAGTGGGCTGATGCTTGCAACGTCTTCGGTAACCCCGATAGGCTGCGCCACAAGTTCGACGTGCTGCGCGGACACTGCGACAATGTCGGACGCGACTACGAGGAGATTACACGCTCGACTAGCATCAACGTCTTCCCTCTGGAAGAGGGTGAAGACCCCAAAGACGCCACGGCTCTCGCCCGGGGCAGCATGAGCTTCGACGAGTATTCCAAACAGTTCATGGTCGGCACCGCCGAAGAGATCTCCGAACGCTTACAACCAAGGGTCGATGCGGGGGTCAACTACTTCATAACTTACATGCCCCGTGTCGCCTACGATCCTGCCCCCGTACAACGCTTCGCCAAGGAAGTAATACCCAACTTCGCCTAGGAGGGCTTCTCCACCCACTCGGGGGAAGGTGTGATCTCGAGCTCGGGCTTCGGGCCGGGGCCATCGAGGCCGGTCGAGGTTACGGTCATGAGAACCCGCACCTTCACGTCGTGGTCACACACAGCCTGGCACGAGAGGCGCACCTGTCCGAGGAGGTCGCGGTTCTCAAGAACCTCGTGCTCCGCTTTAGTCATTCTCTCGGGCTCGCCTTCGAGGTATTCGATCCGGCAGGTGGTGCACTTGGCGTAAGAGCCGCAGCGGTGCAGGATATCCACCCCCGCATCCTCCTCGATAGCCAGAACCAACCGCTTCCCCTCTTCCACGTCGAACGCCCCGACATCCTCCACCTCGAGCTTAGGCACCCGCTCCTCCTTCTTAAATAGCCGTCAACAGTCGGCTATCAACATTTATTTATTGGCAAAACCTGATAGCCGATGACTGAGAGCTATTATTAACACGACAGCGACTCCGGCGCGAGTACCGTGGGTTCTGGGCACTATTCTCGCGCGTTCCGCAGTGGGTGCGGTCGCCGCGGACGTCTCCCGGCGGAATTCTTATAAGTCGCGGGCTCCCAAAAGAGGCACGGATGGTTTAAACTGCCCCGGCATGAGTAAGGAGATTTATTTGGGCGACAGGCCACCTTCGGTAAAAGTAGAGAAGCCATGGGGTAGGTTCGAGCAGTACACCCACAACCTTCCCAGCACGGTAAAGATAATCACCGTCGATCCAGGCGGCACGCTCTCGCGCCAGTATCACCATCACCGTGACGAGCTCTGGGTAGTCCTGGATCCCGGCGCGAGCGTCGAGCTCGGCGATGAGGTTCTCTTCCCTGCTCCTGGAGAGAAGCTCTACATCCCGAGGGAGACGATACACCGCCTCTCCTGCACGGGTGAGGAGCCAGTGAGGATCCTCGAGATCTCCTTCGGAGAGTTCGACGAGGGTGACATCGTACGCCTCGAAGACGTCTACGGCCGTGTGGGGCCGTGAAGCAGCCTACGGACATCTCATCGTCCCGGGACCCTGGATCAAGAAGCTAGTGGGTGAGCTTTAGACCAGAGAACGAGGCTGGCGACGAAGCGTCCGGTGGGCCTCCGGACAAGCGACTCCCGGCGGCAGAGAAGCCCCCGATGGCGGAACGAGGTCGCGGGCGGCTCGGCGGTCGCTCAAAGCCCAGGTTGGTGCCTGTCGTCGTCGGCCTTCTGTTGCTCGCGCTCCTGATCGGCGGGGCCCTTCTGTGGTTCTCATACGGGGATCGGGCCGGCGGCACCAGCGTCTACGAGGACACAATCGAATCTGGTACGGAGCCGTTGATACGCGTCACGAATGGGCCGGGCCAGGTGCGTATCCAGGGCGTCAAGGGGCTCGAGAACGTGCAGATCAGCGCGAAGAGGTACGCGCGCGGCTTCAGTCCCGCCGCCGCCAAGGAGAACGCCGCCGGCGTTCCGGTCGACGTCTCCACCGAGGGCTCGACTGTAGAGTTCTCCTCGGACGGTGGCCGCGGGAGCGGCGTCGACTACGACCTTAAGGTCCCGCCCGGGAGCGCCGTCGAGGTCGAATCCGGAGCGGGGGCCGTGGAGGTATGGGGTCTCAATAATAGTGTCACGGTGCGAGCAGAGCGTGGGGACGTCTCCGTACAAGACGTCAAGGGCTCCATCGCGATAGAAGCGCCCCAGGGGGATGTGACGGCCAAGTCTGTGAGCACCGAGACCGGCAATGCCGAGATCACCGTCGGCTCCGGAGACCTCGAGCTTAGGGATATCGTCATCGGCATCCTGGAGGCCCACGTCGAGGCCGGCGACGCCGCCCTCCTGGGACGCTTCTCAGGCAGCGGCCGTGTCTCCGTAGAGACGGGCAGCATAGACGTCCGGCTCCCCTCGGAGGACGCCAAAGACCTCGTCTTCGAGACCCGCGTGGGCGAGGTCACACGCGAAGATCAGCAGGGATCGGGGTAGTACTGGTGCTAAGAGGCTTACGCCAGGGTGGGCGGCAGAGTGGCCCTTCGGGTTACCAGTCCCCGGAGAACTTCGGGGACGTTGTGCGCGGGGTCTGGCTCACCCCAGGTCGCTTTTTCGGGAGGCTCGACCCGGAGGGCGGCCTGGTGAGGCCCGCGCTCTTTGCCGCCGCCGTTCTGTACATGAGCCTCCTCTTCGAGGAGCTCCTACGGGCCGCCTGGCTTCTGGAGTTCAACTACGGTCTCCTGTACGCGGCGCTCCCTGGCCTTGTCGTTGCGCTCTTCCTGGGACCCCTGCTCGTCGCGGGGCTCTCGGTGCTCGTCCTCACCATCCTCGATGGCGGCCCGTCCCGCCGCAAGTTCCGCCCCGTGTTCCGGGCTTTAGGCTACACGACGGCGATTGGGCTGGCGTTCTGGATCCCCTACGCTCCGCTCGTAGCGGTCCCATATGGTCTCTACGTTGCCACCGTTGCCGTTAAAGAAGTGCTGTCCATAAGCTGGAGACGTGCGGCCACCGCCACGCTCGTCTCTTTGGGCGCCGTGCTGCTCATACTCCTCCTCCTGACCGGCCCGACGGCAGCCTACGAGTTACTGCTCAGCCCGCCGGGAGAGTAGCCGTCAGCGCCGACCACCGCCCGGAAGCTGACCGCTGATGGCTGACGGCGAGTCACGATAGTGACTCAAGCGCCAGCGCTGTAAGGAGCGCCGCCCCTTGCGGCAATATCTCCTCGTCGAAGGCGAACTTGGAGGTGTGTAAGCCTGAAACATCTCCGACGCCGAGCCAGACAAAGGCGCCCGGCACCTTCTCGAGGAAGAACGAGAAGTCCTCGGCTCCCATCGAAGGGTGGATGAGTTCCACGGCGCGTTCTTCGCCGAAGAGCTCACCGGCCACGCCGAGGGCGAGCTTGGCGGTGCCGGCATCGTTGCGGGTAACGGGGTAGGAGAAGCGGTAGTCAAGCTCGACGTCGCCGCGCATCCCGTGAGCAATGCCGCGAGCGACTTCCTCCATCCGCTCCGGTATTCTCTCGCGCAGATCGGCATCGATGGTGCGGACGGTGCCGCCCAGACGCGCCTTCTCGGGGATGATGTTGAAGGCGGTGCCCGCCCCGATCTCCCCAACCGTCAAGACTGCGGGCTCGACCGGGTCCACCTCCCTGGAAACGATGGTCTGAAGCGCTGTGACGATCTGGGCGGCGATGGCGACGGCGTCGGCGGTGAGGTGTGGCATGGCGCCGTGACCACCCGAGCCCTTGACTATCATCTCGAAGGCGTCGGCGGCGGCCATTATGGGACCACCCTTCGTCGCCGCCGTCCCGAACGGCAACCCCGGCCACAGGTGCAACGCGAAGATCGAACCCACATCTTCGGCGACGCCCTCCTCTACCATCACCCGGCCCCCGCCACCGCCTTCTTCGGCGGGCTGGAATATGAACTTGACGGTGCCATTGAGCCGCTCGCGTAGGTGATCTTGGGAGAGGGCGCGGGCGGCGCCGACGAGCATGCTAGTGTGCCCATCGTGGCCGCAAGCGTGCATCTTGCCGTCTCTCTCGGAGGCGAACGGCAAGCCTGTTTCTTCGTGAATGGGCAGAGCGTCCATGTCGGCCCTGAGCGCTACCGTCGGGCCGGCGCCCTGGCCCTTCAAGGTTGCGACGACGCCATTTTCGGCTACGCCGGTCTGTATCTCGAGCGGCAACTCATCGAGAGCGTTCAGGACCTTCTCGGCGGTCTTTTCAGTGTCGAAGCCAAGCTCGGGTTCCCTGTGGATCTCACGCCTCAGGCTAACTATGTCCTCCGCGAAGCTCTCCCGGACCTCCTCCTCAAGGCCTTCGAACCTCTGGGTTACGTCCATGGCGTCTCCTATCTCCGTTACGATGTGACGCTGTTAACTTGATATATTCTAACGGGTAAC
>JAWWQA010000313.1:0-4615 GCA_033854695.1 Rubrobacteraceae bacterium | reverse complement strand
GAGTAAAGCATCAGGGAGCCTCCACTGCGCCTTTAGTCTCCCCGACGGCTTCCTCGTAGAGATGCTCCGCCTCCTCTTCCTCTTTTCTCCGAATCTCAGTCGGCTTAGTCGGGCGGTGACCATCTCCCATTCCCAAGTACGGGCGGAAGAGATCCAGGGGCACCGGAAGTATGACCGTGGAGCTGTTCTCGCTGGAGATTTCGTTCAAGGTTTGGAAGAGTCTTAGCTGGAGCGCCGTCGGAGTCTCCAGACGGTCCGCGGCCTGGCGGAGGCGCTGCGAGGCTTGATATTCTCCCTCCGCAGCAATTATCTTCGCCCGCCTCTCCCGCTCGCTCTCGGCCTGGCGCGCCATCGCCCGCTGCATCTGCTGCGGTATCTCCACGTCCTTGACCTCCACGGCGCTTACCTTTACACCCCAGGGCTCGGTATGATCATCGATTATGGTCTGTAGCTCCTCGTTTATAGCCTCTCGGTTGGTAAGGAGGTCGTCGAGGTCCTTCTGGCCCAGGACACTTCTTAGGGTAGTCTGGCTGATCTGGCTAGTCGCCAGGACGTAGTTCTCTACCTCGATGACCGCCCTGTTCGGGTCCATAACCCGGAAGTAGATCACGGCGTCCACCCGGGCCGGCACGTTGTCGCGAGTGATAACCTCCTGAGGGGGGACGGCCATGCTAACCGTACGGAGGTCAATCTTGACCATCCTGTCGCGTATTGGGACGAGGAAGAAGAGGCCTGGTCCCTTCGCCGGCCCGCGCACCCTTCCCAGCCTGAAGATCACACCCCGCTCGTACTCGTTGACTATGCGTATCGCGCTCGCGACGATGAAGATGATCAACAGCACGACCACGAACAGGACTATAAGGCCCCCTAACCCGACCGCTTGTACCAAACCCAAACTACTCATCTGTATGAGATCCTCCTATCTTCCGAGCGGATGCTCGGCTACGGCCAGCTGTAAGGGCAGCACCAAAACTTTTCCGTCTCGAA
The DNA here is from genome assembly GCA_033854695.1 of Rubrobacteraceae bacterium. GTDB lineage: Bacteria > Actinomycetota > Rubrobacteria > Rubrobacterales > Rubrobacteraceae > Rubrobacter_F. The sequence goes on along the minus strand of JAWWQA010000313.1, from coordinate 3,628 downwards.
GACCCACCACCTGTACTTTCTGGCCGACGTCTATCGTTTGCTCGTGGGCTTGTGTGTCGGCGTACTCGGGTGCGATCGCGGGGATGGCCCGCCACAACTCGCCATGCACGAATACCCAGCCCGGAGAGTCGACTCCGACCGGCTCTCTGACAACTCCTACCTCCCCGATCATCCCTTCTGCCCCGGTCGTTACCGGCCTTCCCCTGGCCACGAGCGCTTCACTCGAACCCGTCACGAAGAACATCACCGCAAGGATCACACCGGCCACGAGGACTATCAGCGACGCTTCAGAGTAAGGAGATGCCGGGTCGAAGAGGGTCAAGGTCCCCAGGATGAGCGACACTATGCCCGCGACGGTCGGCAACCCGTGGGTGGTCACTACGAGATCCACGGCGAGGAACACGACCGCCAGAAGGATCAAAGCCACCCCAACCCAGTTCATCATCTGAAGCCCATGCGCATAAGAAGAGTCCATCATATCCCTCCTGCCCAGTGAACAAGCAACCGTCGCATCCCTTCTCGATTGTATCACGCATTACCCTATCCTAAGGGAAAATCCGCTCATGTTGGGGGTGGGATCAGGTACTCGGCGCGGTTTTTTCGGGCCCTCTGCAACGTCCGCTGGTCGAGGGAAACCGGGGTCGCGTCGTACCGGAGTTTCGCTTCCAGGGCGAGGGCTGCTATCACGTCCTCGCCCTCCACCTTGCTCCCGCTGCGGCGCAGGCTGCCAACGCTCCCGGGCCTCATGGGTAGGCTCATGGCGGCGTAGACACGAGAGAGAACCGGTGCCAGATCTTCTTCGCCCCACACCAGCACTATGCCCCCGACGCTAGTGGCTCTCTTCGTTACCCTCTGAGCTATGCCGGCGAGCTTCATGCCGTTCTCGAAATCCCCGATTCGAATGCTGTGATCTCCGGGGCAAAACTCGTCGCGCACTTCACCAACCTCTGGAGAGCCGATACCCAGACGCGAGAAAGCACCGAGCACCAGAGCAGCGGCCTCGTCGTAGCGCTCCCCTATCCCCCGCCGCGCATCCTCGGTGGGTCGTATCACGGAGAAGCCGAAGGTACCCGGTCCCGCGGCGATAGCTCCTCCACCCGCGCCACGGACGAGGACCGGATAGCCCTCCTCGTGTGCCACCCGGACCGCCTCTTCAAACCCAGGACGACGCGTATCCCTCTTCGTCACCCCGACGTGTCGAGCGGAGGGCGTGATCGAGACGGTCGGAGGGCGTACGCTGGTCGCCACCTCCTCGAATATCGTCCTCTGGTAGGCGTATGCTGTCCCGGGATCTTCGAACCCACCGGGTAAGAGAAGCTCCATCGCGACTCCTCGTCGTCTCTTTCGAGCTTGTAGTAAGCTTGGCTCGGGAGAGTTTACCAACGCGGGCTTATAGACACCCGACCTGGAGGAACGCCATGCACGGAGAGTACAAGACCCCCGGTGGGAAACTGGTGATGGCCGACCTCGATGTCCGGGACGGCAAACTAAAAGACGTCGAGGTGAGCGGGGACTTCTTCCTCGAGCCACCAGAAGCGCTCTCCGGGATCACCGGCGCCCTTGAGGACGCCCCGGCGAACCTGGCAGAGGAGGAATTTGCCGGGCGAGTCCGGGATGCGTTGAGCCCCAACGTTGAGATGATTGGCTTCTCCGCCGAAGCGGTGGCCCGCGCCGTGAAGAGAGCACTCGCATGAATGGGAACAGTAGCTGGCGCAAGTACTCCTGGCACCTGATCGACGGCGGTCCCCAACCGCCTGCGATGCACATGGCGCTCGACGAGGTTCTGACCCGGTACGTTGGAGCCGGTAAGCGCCCGCCCACCTTACGCTTCTGGCGCTGGTCGGCGCCGGCCGTGATCCTGGGTCGCTTCCAATCGGTCAGGAACGAGGTCGACGAGGAGACGGCCGGACAGTTGGGCATCCAGGTCGTACGCAGGATGACCGGGGGCGGCGCTATGTTCGTCGAGCCCGACAACGCCATTACTTATTCGATCTACACCCCACCAGAGCTCGTCGCCGGGATATCCTCCGTAGGCTCGTACGCCTTTTTCGACGAGTGGGTGATAGAAGCCCTCCGTTCCTTAGGGATAGACGCCTGGTACGAGCCAATAAACGACATCACATCCTCGAACGGCAAGATCGGGGGCGCAGCCCAGGCCAGGAAGCCCGGCGCCGTCCTCCACCACGTCACGATGTCCTACGAGATGGACGCGGCCAAGATGTTACGGGTCCTACGGATCGGCCAGGAGAAGGTTAGCGACAAAGCGATACAGAGCGTCGAGAAAAGGGTCGGACCCCTGCGCCACCAAACACAGCTACCGCGCGAAGAGATCATCCAACGCATGATCTCGACCTTCGCCAAACGCAACACCGAAGGAGGCCTCGTAGAGGACAGCATCGCACCCGAGGAGCTCGCGGAGGCCAAAGAGCTCGAGCGTACCAGGTACGGCACTCGGGAGTGGACCTACCTCATACCCTGAGCAGGTAGGAAGCTTCTCACCTGCGGCGACCGCGGCGCCGGGCGAGGGCGATGCCAACCGCTCCCGCCGCGACCGCCATCGTCGCTCCGGCCGCTAACCTCTTTGGGAATGGGTCGGGCACGGGCGGTGGCACCTCCCTGACGCCTTCTTCGTCAGCCCGCGCCGATCGTCCAACGTACCTGCCAGTGCTTGGAAAGGTAAAGCGCCCGGCGAAGCTGCGTAGGTCTCCCGCCACATCCCGCCCCGCCATTGGTAGTCCGTGTCCGGCGGCGATGACGGAGGGCTCCAGCCCGGCCAGAGCTTCGACGCTCTGGCGGGCAGTCTCCCAATCGGGAGTGAAAGGCGCCGGTGGTCGGTGGAGCTCCCGCTTTCGGGTGAGTTGGGAGATCCACGAGTCGAGGTTCATGGTCGTCAGGGCGTCGCCTGCGAGCAGCACGTTGTCCGTCTCCCGGAAGAGCGAGACGTGTCCGGGGGTATGGCCCGGCGTGTGGATCCAGCGCCAGTTCGGAACCCCCGGAATGTTGCCATCTTCGGGCAGTGGCTGGACCTGGTCGCCGAAGTCGTAGCCGCCGTGCGGGAAGAGCCGCGCCATCTGGGCGATCGCGCCACCCATGGTCGAGTCCTGCGGGGGGTAATCGGACCTGCCTGTCAGGTAAGGCAATTCGAGGGGATGTGCGTAGATAGGCACGTCCCACCCGGTTGCAAGATCCAACGCCGCCCCCGCATGGTCGAAGTGCCCGTGCGTGAGCACGATCCCCTCGGGCCGCGCCTCGTCTCCGTAGCGCTCTACGGCAGCCCGGCGAGTGAGAGCGGCCGACAGGGGCAGACCGGTGTCCATGAGCACCCACGGGCCGCCCGGCGCCCCAACCAGGTAGGCGTTGACAAAGAGAATCTCCAGGCGCGCTACTCCCGGGACTACTTCCTCGGGCGATCCACTTATGGTGCTGAAGGAATAACCCGTTACGTCTCGCATTTATCCGTCCTTAGAAGTCTCCCGCACCTCCAAGGGCGCGTAAAGAGCCGGGAGTATCCGTCGCCCCCGGCCCTCTTTGGTCCACTATTTTGTCTACTAAGTCTACTAATCCACTAGTTCGCCAGCTTATCCTTAAGAGCTTGCGCGGATAGGCTCGCTTCTTTTCATGTTTGCCG
>JAWWQA010000312.1:0-3352 GCA_033854695.1 Rubrobacteraceae bacterium | reverse complement strand
AGCTGCCCTTTAGCAATGGTGAGTTCGACGGCGTGGGCTGCTGTGTCTCCATCGACTACCTGACCCGGCCCGTCGAGGTCCTGCGCGAGGTCGGGCGAGTCCTGGAGGTCGGCTCCCCCGCTATCATCTCCTTCTCGAACCGCTGCTTCCCAGATAAGGTCGTCGCCATCTGGCACCAACTGGACGATCAGGGCCACGTGCGCCTCGTCGAGCACTACCTTGAAGAATCCGGGAGCTTCGAGAATATACGCGGCCTCGACCGCAGCCCACGCCGCCTTTTCTCCGATCCGCTCTACGCCGTGATCGGTTGGAGCACCGGGCTCTATCCAGCAGGAGCGTGAGGTCCGCCAGGCGGTAACGAGGGTTGCGAGTTGCCGCGAACCGGAAGGAGCGAGAGAAAGATCTCGTGTACTCTGGAAGCGGCTCTTTTACCATAAGCTCATATACGTATCGAAAACAACCGATGCGCCGATGGAGGTTGGATCCTGAAATCCCAATTGCTTGTAAAGGATGGTCGAGCCCTTTTGACGTACGGAGAGAAGTTCGAGGAAACACTGCTCTACACAGCCAGGCTGCATCGTGACCAGACGCGCAAGGGTTCAGAGGTCCCCTACGTCACCCACCTCCTGGCCGTAGCGGCTATCGTCGGTGAGAACGGCGGCACGGAGGATGAGGTGGTCGCCGCCCTCCTCCACGACGCCCCTGAGGACCGGGGCGGCAAGGAGCGCCTGAAGGACATTCGGGCGCGCTTCGGGGATGTGGTAGCGGAGATCGTAGCCGGCTGCACCGACACCTACGAGGACCCGAAACCCGCCTGGCGGCCACGCAAGGAGGCCTACGTTGCGCACGTGGCTGAGGCCCCGGCCTCCGTACGGCTCGTCTCCGCTGCAGACAAGCTGCACAACGCCCGGACTATCCTCGAAGACCTGCGCTCTCTGGGCGATGAGCTGTGGGACCGGTTCACCGGGGGCAAGGAGGGTACGCTATGGTACTATCGCGCCCTCGTCGACGCCTATACTGGTGCCGGCACGAATCCGGTAGTCGAGGAGCTGGACCGGGTGGTCCTGGAGATCGAAGCTCTTGCCGGACGAGATCCAGGAACCGGGCAGTAACGTACGGAGGAACGAAGATAGGAGGACCGACGTGCAGGATGGAGCGTTGCGTTTAGGGATACTGGGGGCAGCAAAGATCGCCCTCGGCGCCATTATCCCGGCTGCCGCCCAAACCGATGCAGTCGAGGTCGCGGCCGTCGCAAGCCGGGGCGGCAAGAAAGCCCACTCGGTCCGCGAGGCGGCGCCTGAGGCCGAGCTCTTCGAAGACTACGAGACACTTCTTTCGGAAGCAGACGTGGAGGCGATCTACATCCCCCTGCCAAACTCGATGCACGTGGAGTGGACCCTTAAAGCTCTCAAAGCAGGCAAGCACGTCCTCTGTGAAAAGCCGTTCTCTATAGATGCCAAGGGAGCTGAGAAAGCCGTCCAAGCCGCCAGGGAGAGGGGCCTCGCGCTGATGGAGGGCTTTATGTACCGGTTCCATCCCCAGACAGTGCGACTCGCGGAGCTGCTCCGGGAGGGCGCGGTAGGCGAGGTGCGCCAGGCGATGGCGGAGTTCGGGCACCGGATAGAAGATCCAGAGGACGTGCGTATCATTGGCTCTTTGGGCGGCGGCTCCCTGGGGGACGTAGGCTGTTATTGTTTGAGCGGGTTACGACTCATATTCAGCTCGGAGCCCCGGCAGGCTTCGGCCTTCGCCCGGTTCGCCGGGGACGGGGCAGATGAGGAACTCGCAGGCGTTCTGGAGTTCGACGAGGGGCTCGGGGTCATCTCTTGTGGCGCCTCCTCCGCCCGTCGGGAGCGGCTGGAGATCGTAGGTACCGATGGACGTATCACCCTGGACGCCCCATTCCGGCCGGACAAAGCGGGCGGTGTAATGGAGATCAGGCGTGGCAACGAGGAGACCACGGAACACTTCGACGAGGACGCCCCCTACAAAGTGGAACTCGAAGAGTTCGCCCGAGCAATTCGGGAAGGAAGGGATCCCGCCGTCGGTCCGGCTGAGATCCTCGGCAACGCTCGCTCCTTAGAGGCCTTACTAGAGTCCGCCCGCTCGGGCGGCAGCTCACGGGAGGTTTAGCCGCCGACCTCCAGGTTCAGCCGAGGAGAACCTTCTTCGTCGCAGCGCACCTTCACGCGTTAGCGACGCTCGATGAAGGTGCAAACGGTGCCCGGACCCGGCCGCGCCTCGCGCAGCCCACTACTTGACGACTGCTCCGTCGTCGCGCAGGATCTCGACGGCGTCCGGATCGGTGTGAAAGACGCGCACCCGCACGCTCGAAGCAGCGAGCAGCACACCCAGGATGCCACCGCGCAGGTCCTGCGGCCTGGCGGGCTCGACCCAGCCCACCTCGACGTTCGAGAGGTCCGTGTCCGTCGTCACGAAGCGCTGTAAGAAGAGGCTCAAGGGCACCCGCAAGAGTAGGGAGAGTACGATGCCGCCCAGGATCAGGAGGTAGACGTTCCAACCCAGGTAGATGCCGACACCGAGAGCGCCAAGGAAGAAGATGGCGGCCAGCAGGTTCGCTGCGACGATAGTGGTGCCGCAGTTGCGGTGGACGGCGAGCTTTTTCTCTCCGGCTCTGAGACGCTGCAGGGCCTCGCGAGCGGCGGCATCTACCTCTTCCATGGAGCGGATGCCCTGCACGAAGAAGCCGTCGTCGGTGGAGAAGCCGTTGAACCTGCGGCCCGGCTCCCTCTCCATCATAACCACGATGGTCGCGTGCTCCAGGGCATGATTTCGACGCAGGATCTTATTGCCAAACATGTTCTTTAGCTGCCGCGGGTACACGAAAAGACTCCCAACCGCCTGCAACGAATACAGGATCGGCAACAGAAACAAGAACAAAACGAACACGACCGCCACGAACAGGATCAACAAAAATGCCACGTCTCATCACCTTTGCACGAGAATTTTACGCACATCTATTATACCTCCGAGCCACGCCCGAAAAGCTAACTTTCTTACTGCCGCCAACGGAATAGCAGCTTGAAGAACACGTCACCTCAACAGCCGAGGCCGGCCCTCACGCTTATATTCATATGTGTTATAGACTTCTTACGATGCTCTTTTGGCTCTACATGAGCTCAGGAGATCGTAGGGGAAAGAAACGGGAGCGGCACGCCGACGCGACGTTGGGTTAGGAGGTATCGCTTGTCTGAGCAAGGACGTGCAGCACGCGGGCGCGAAGAGCCCGAACCGGGTCGCCCTGGGATGGTGGAGGGCTATGGCATCTCCACCAGCAGCGAGGGGATGCTTTCGTGGGATCGGGTAGGCGAGCGGATGGAAGGCTCGCGCA
>JAWWQA010000311.1:0-5985 GCA_033854695.1 Rubrobacteraceae bacterium | reverse complement strand
GCTCCTTCTAGGAAGTGTTGCCGACGTCTTGATGATAGCCGCAGTCATAGCGGCCAACGCCGTGGTTTCGGCCTGGCAGGAGCGCCAGGCTGGAAAGGCTGTCGAGGCGCTCGAGTCGCTCACCACCGCCACTGCGCGCGTCATGCGCGACAGCCATCCCATCACCATCCCGACGGACGAGATCGTGCCAGGCGATGTACTGCTTCTGGCGTCGGGCGACCGGATTCCTGCCGACGCTCGCCTGATCGAAGCTCAGGGCCTGGAAGTGGACGAGGCCGCCCTGACGGGCGAGTCTCTGCCGGTTCCCAAGCGCCCCGACGCCGGCACAGATTCGGGACGGATCCTGCTGGAGGGCAGCGACGTCACGGTTGGAACCGGGCTGGCCGTGGTGGTGGCCGTTGGCCGCCACACTCGCATGGGAGCTACCGCCGCCGCGCTGGCCCTGGAGGAAGAGCAGCAGGGCGCTTTAGGGGCCCGTCTCAACCGGTTGCTCAGGCAGATGCTGCCCCTGATCGCGGCCGGAGGCGCGATCGTGACCGTCTCCGGTCTCCTCTGGCGCCGGCCTCTCTTGCAGCAGTTTGCTATAGGAGCGAGCGTAGCCATCGCCGCCGTGCCCGAGGGGTTGCCACTCCTGGCCGGGACGGGCGAAGCGGCGGTAGCCCGCCGGTTGGCCGGCCGCCGGGCGCTGGTGCGCCGTCTGTCGGCCGTCGAGACCCTGGGCCGGGTCGACGTGGCCTGCGCCGACAAGACGGGGACCCTCACCGAGGGCCGCCTCGCGCTCAGCCTGGTAGCTGGTGTGGAGGAGGAAGCCACCTTGCCCGGCGAACTGCCGGACGGGCTGCGCCGGGTGCTGCTCACCGCCGCGCTCGCCAGCCCGCACCCGGACGCTCCGGACGCCGCCTCGCACCCGACCGACGTCGCGGTCGTCTGGGGGGGACGTAAGGCCGGGCTCGGTCGCGAGCTGCGAGCAGAGCGCGAGGACGAATCTCCGTTCGACCCGGCACACTCCTTTCACGCCTCGGCCGTGGCCGGAAGGGTGTGCGTAAAGGGTGCGGCGGAGGCGCTGATCCCCCGTTGCAACCGCGTACGCCGTGACGATAAGAACCGACCTCTGGACGAAGCCGGGCGTAGAGAGTTGCTCTCCCGGGCAGATCATCTGGCGGAGCGTGGCTTGCGGGTGCTCATGGTAGCCGAAGGGCCACGAAACACAGAGGTCAATGATCCCGATGGACTCGTCGCTCTGGGCTTTTTGGGGATCAGTGACCCTTTGAGACCTGGAGTGTCCGAAGCAGTGCGCCGGTGCCACCAGGCGGGGGTACGTGTGGTGATGCTTACCGGCGACCATCCCGCGACTGCCCGCACGATCGCCCGCGAAGCGGGCCTGCCGCTGGGTGAGAATGGCGAGCTCCTCACCGGAGAGGAGATAGCCGAGCTCGACAACGGCGAGCTAGACGAGCGCCTGGAGCACGCGACGGTGATCTCGCGCATCACGCCCCTGGACAAGCTTCGCATCGTCGAGAGTATGCAGCGCCAGGGCCATACCGTCGCCATGACGGGCGACGGCGTCAACGACGCGCCCGCCCTCAGGCTCGCAGACGTGGGTGTCGCGATGGGCAGCGGTGGCACGGAGGTTGCCCGCCAGGCGGCAGACGTGGTACTCGCCGACGACGACTTCTCTACGCTGGTGGAGACCCTCGTCGAGGGCCGCAGCTTCTGGCGCAACATTCGTCGCGCTCTGGGCCTGCTCTTAGGCGGCAACCTGGGGGAGCTTGGTCTCATGGTCGGAGCAAGCGCTGTGAGCCCCGCCAACCCGCTTACCTCCCGACAGATCCTGGCGGTCAACCTGGTATCGGACGTGCTGCCCGCCCTAGCTGTGGCCTTCCAACAGCCCGAGCACCGCAACCTCGCCGGGCTCGATCGGGAAGGGGAAGCTGCCCTGGAGAAGCCTTTGCGCAATGACCTCCTGCGGCGCGGTATAGCCACGGCTACACCTTCGCTCGCCGCTTACCTCGCGGCATTGGGCTCTCTGGGTATGGCGCAGGCAAGCTCCGTGGCCTTCGCGAGCGTCGTCTCCACCCAGCTCGCCCAGACCCTCGCCCTCGGCCGCAACACCGAGGGCTACAGCCGGTCGGTGCTCGGCGCCGTGGCCGGTTCCTCTGGCTTGCTCCTGGCTGCTCTGACCGTTGGACCGCTGCGCACCTTCCTCAACCTGGCCACGCCAGCACCTCTCAGCTGGGCACTCATCGCAGCCGCCTCCCTGGCGGCCGTGCCGCTCAACCACCTGCTAGATTCCTCGAAGCTGCTCGGAACCACCCCTCCACCGGAGAAGAGCATCGCACGCCCGATCAGAACTGGCATGGCATTATCGCCAGCATAGGCAGAAAGAACACGCGGTAGAGCCGACCTTTACGGGTACCTTCAATCTACTGCTACGCGACGCATAAACATTAGCGGTAAAAGATCTCGTGAACCGCACGACCCGTAAAAATCCGGTCAAGCCGGGCTATGAAATCGGGATAAGAAAGAGCGCCGCGGCTACGCGCGGCGAAGATAAGAATAGCCCTGATCCTACCAGGGCTGATGTAGAGGACGCTAAGCCGCGCTGGGCTCGGGTCCCCGCAGCATCACGTACAGTTCGAACGTGCTCATAGCCAGGGAGATGATCGCCGACCAGTTGCCCCCCAGAACTTTCACCAGGTTGAGTATTACCTCCGCTACCTGGTGAATGGTGCGTGCGCGCTTCATCAGCCAACCCTCCTTTCTCTCGTCTCGGCGGAACCGATCACTCTGCTCGATGTCCTATCCTTCTCCCGACTTCCTGGAAGGGAGGGTGCAGCTGTTTTCAGATTCGACTCCCCAGTTGGCATCTAGCCTGTATTGTGCCTCTTCGGACGTTTTCTATGGTTACATGGCCGTAAAACTCAAGTTAAATATGTGCTAAATGCCTTTTGCCGCCGGCGAGCAGAGAGCGAGGAGACGGAGTCAACGGCGGGTCACCGGCGCGAGCACATAGCCCTTCTTAGAGATCCCACTCAATACTCTTCTCACATACAGGCGTGATTTCGAGGCGCGACTCACGGATTTAGCCCTGGCGGAGATTATCGGAAAGCCTAGTTCCTGCGAGCGGAGATCGCGGCGCCCGGCATCAAGTCCCCCTAACCCTCGCGCTCGCCAGGACGCGGCTCGTGGCTCATGTCCGGGGCGCCGGTGAAACGACCCGGTTCCCTCGCCGAGAGTCGGTCGGGCTCCTCGACGCGCGCCAGAGCCCGGTCGAAAACCTCCGCGTCCACCGGGTAGGGTAGATCCAGGCGCGAGGCAAGCGTCTCGTCCAACTCCTCGTTAGGGAGGGACCGCACGTCTTTCTCCATCTTCACCATCTCCGACTCCTCGACGTCTGCTATTCCCAGGTCGTTGACCATGAGGGCTAAGAGCTTCATCTCTTTCGTCCTGCGATCCGCCATCGCATCCTCCTCGTGGTTGGTCCTTAACGTTTTCAGGTCGCGTTCGAGTTCTGCGACGCGCGCTTCGAGCTCGGCGATCCGGGCGTTCTTCTGGCGGTTCTTCTCGCGCCAGCGGTTCCGAATCTTCTTTTCGAACGCAACCGAGTTCTTGAGCACCTGGCGGTACTCTGCCTCGATCCGGGCTTTCTCCTCTTCTATGCGCCGCTCTACGTCCTCCACGACGCTCGCCAGTGTAACAACCTCAACCTCTAAGAAACGAGACCAGCTCACCGACCGTCTCCTCAGGCCTCTCTTCAGCCAGGTAGTGGCCACAAGGAAGCGACCTGCCCCACACGTCGGTAGCGTAGTGGCGCCAGACATCCAGCACGTCATAGAGCCTCTCTACGACTCCCTTCTCTCCCCAGAGAGCCAGGAGGGGGCACTCTACCCTCCGGTCCCGGTCAGCCTCGTCATGGGCGAGGTCGATCGTGGCGGCGGCCCGGTAGTCTTCGCAGCTCGCGTGGATAGTTTTGGGGTCTCGGAAGCAGCGCTGGTATTCGGCGTAGGCTTCCGGGGCGAACACCCCGGCGCCCGTCCCCCACCCACCGAGCTTCTTGCCGAGAAAGTAGTCGGGGTCGCCCCCGATCAGATGCTCCGGCAGATCGTAGGGCTGGATGAGGAAGAACCAGTGATAGTACGAAGTCGCCAGCTCCCTGTCCGCCGTCGCGAAGACCCAATGTGTGGGCACGATATCCAACACCGCCAGCTTCGTAACCTTCTCCGGATGGTCCAGCACCATCCGGTGCGCAACGCGACCGCCCCGATCATGCCCAACGACAGCGAAGGAGTCGAACCCCAACTCCCGCATGACCTCTACCTGATCGGCGGCCATCGCTCGCTTGGAATATCCGGCGTGGTCGTTCCCACCCTCGGGCTTGGAACTGTCGCCGTAGCCACGCAGGTCAGTGGCGACGACCGTGAAGGACCCGGCGAGACGAGGCGCAACCAGATGCCACATGGCGAGGGTCTGCGGATAGCCATGCAGCAGCAACACTGGAAGCCCCTCGCCCCCACGGACGGCGTTAATTGTCGCTTCCTCCGTCTCGACTCGAACGCGCTCGAAACTCTCGAACATATTAGAATCCTCTACCCGGAATATGCGTCTTGTCTCCGAGGCCAGCATAACAGAGAACCGGCGCGAGCCTCTTGTCTGAGGGGCGAAATAAAAGCTCCTTACGGCGGAATCCCGAAAGTCGCCGACCATGAAGTCCACAATTAGAATCATACTGTTCGTTTGTAGAGAGAGGAGAGAACTGTGGATCTAGGGCTCGGTGGTAAGGTCGCTCTCGTGACGGCTGCAAGTAAGGGGATCGGCAAGGCTGTCGCGGAAGAGCTGGCCAGAGAAGGAGCGAACGTCTCGATCTTTGCCAGAGGAAGGGAGGATCTGGAGCAAGCGGCGGACGAGATCCGCAGACACGGAGCAGAAGTTCTGCCTGTTCAAGGTGACGTCGCGAAGCCAGAGGACATACAGAGAGTCGTCGACGAGACGGTCAGGGTGTTCGACCGCGTCGATATTCTGGTCAACAACGCCGGGGCAGTCGTGCCTGACCATTCGGCCGACACTTCCGACGAGGAGTGGCGATACGCTATGGATCTCAACCTGAACAGCGCCATCAGGTTCACCCGAGCCGTCGTCCCGCACATGCGCGAAGTGGGCGGCGGACGCATCATCAACAACGCCTCGGTCAGCGCTCACACCGCAATGGTAGGCGGTCTCGCCACCTACGAGGTCACCAAGGCCGCGATGCTCGCCTTCTCCAAAAGCATGGCCATAGATCTCGCTCCCCATAACATCCTGGTGAATTGCGTATGTCCGGCCCTCATCCTGACGCCCCTGTGGGAGAAGGCGGCGGACTCCATGATCCCGGAGATGGGCGAAACTCGAGAGGACGTCTTACAGAACCTGGCCGACCAGTGGCTGGTGATCAAACGCTGCGGGAGGCCGGAGGAGGTGGGTGCGCTTGTAGCCTTTCTAGCCTCCGAGCGAGCGTCTTTTGTCACGGGAAGCGCTTACGATATCGCCGGCGGTTTCACCAAATCGTTCTTCTAGCCTCGAGTTCGGCCCGGAAGAGAAGATAGCGTCCGGGGAGAGAGGCCGGCGGTAGAGGAAATCTTCAACAACTTTGCCAAGCGAGCTTCGGTCAGTGCCATGTTAGAGTCGTCAAAGCGTCGAGAGACAGTACACCAGATTGTACGAGAAATGTCAGTACAGATACCCCTGATTACGGACCCACAACCCGATGAGCCTGGCCTTACCGCCACGCCCCAACTCTTCCCGGCACAAGTCCCGGAAAGTCTGTACCATCTGCGGTCCGTACTGGTTCCGAAACACTTTCGGATACGCTATGAGCAGCGCCTTGTAGACCCGCTCCGGGATGGATGTCACCCGGTCTGGATGCCCAGACATCACGCCCCCTCGGGGAAAGGTTGTGGGCCGCCGAGGAGCTTCTTCTCGCGGGCCATGCTTACCAGGCTCTGCAAACGT
>JAWWQA010000310.1:0-5580 GCA_033854695.1 Rubrobacteraceae bacterium | reverse complement strand
GACAACGCTCAGGGCAAGACTAATCTGCTCGAGGCTATCTCCTTTGCCGCTACCGGCTCGACTCCACGCACTCCGAACGACTCGGAAGTCGTCCGTTGGGGAGAGAGCTTCGCCCGCACTGAGATGCGCGTGAGCCTGGACGGAAACGGCGGAGAGGAACGCAAGGTCGCCGTCGGCTACGCCCCCGGCCAGAAGAAACGCCTCACCGTAGACGGCGTCCCGGCGTCATCGCTGGCTGCCTACGCTGCCGGCGGCGCGGGGGTGAGGGTAGTTACCTTCTTCCCGGACGACATCCGTGTAGTCAAAGGTGCCCCCGCTGATCGCCGGGAGTTCCTCGACAGCCTGCTTTCTTCGCTGCGCCCAACCTACGCCCGTGCCGCAGCCGAGTATGCCAAAGCCGTCCAGCAGCGCAACCAGCTCCTGCGACGCATCCGGGACGGTCTCTCCTCCGAGAGGACCCTCTCGACCTGGGATCGGAAGGTGGTAGACCTAGGGACGACGGTCCTGAAAGGCCGGGAGGCAGCCATAGAGCCCCTGGCATCGCTCTTCGGAGACGCTGTAACGGCCCTGTACGGCCCCGAGAAGGCCGCGCTGTGCTATTCGCATAGCGCACACCCAGAAGAGTATGCGGAGGCGCTCAGAGAGGCGCGTAGGGCCGACATCGAACGCGGGGCCACCTCGGTCGGGCCGCACCGGGACGACTTCGTGGTGCTCTTCGGTGGGGTAAGCATGACGATTTATGGCTCTCAGGGGCAGCAGCGGCTGGCGACACTAGCACTAAAGTTCGCGGCCAGGGAGTATCTGCGAACTGAGACTAGGCAGGATCCCATCTTGCTATTCGACGACGTGATGAGCGAACTCGACCAGCAGCGCCGGGGGTATCTCTCCGATCACTTTCTGGGAAGCACCCAAGCCGTCATCACCACGACTAATCTTGAATACTTCGAGGAGAAAGTCCTCGAAAGAGCGCGCATTTTACGCATATCTGGGGGCTCGATCCTGTAGGCCACCAGAAGTAGTATCGCAGGCGGGATCTGTGAGCCACAAACGGCTTAAATAAGCGCCAAACCGGCGAAAACGTCTTGGGAAAGCGTACAGAATGTGTTACAATCTACGGGTGCAAAGCTGTGTTAGAGAGATCGGTTCTGGCGTTATTTCCGGAGCCCCGACATGGAGGGTTCGGTTTTTTGGCGGCTAACCCAGTTTCTAAGAATTCAAAGAGTGGTTACGATGCAAGCTCTATCCAGGTCCTGGAGGGCCTCGAGGCCGTCAAGCGTCGGCCGGGGATGTATATTGGATCCACCGGGCCCAGGGGCTTGCACCACCTTGTTTGGGAGATTGTAGACAACTCCATAGATGAGGCGCTGGCGGGACACTGCACGGAGATCACCGTGACAGTACATGCGGACAACTCCGTCTCCGTCACCGACGACGGGCGCGGGATGCCCGTCGGCAAGATGGCAAAGTACGGAAAGTCCGCTGCCGAGGTGATCATGACGACCTTGCACGCCGGCGGTAAGTTCGACGGACAAGGCTACAAGGTCTCCGGCGGACTGCACGGCGTCGGCGCTTCCGTAGTCAACGCTTTGTCTGAATGGCTCGAGTTGGAGATCAAACGTGAAGGTCATGTCTGGACCCAGCGTTACGAGCGCGGCTTCCCACAGGGCGAAATCGAACGCGCCCGCAAGCTGAAGAAGGGCGAGGATACCGGGACGACCGTCCGCTTCATGCCCGACCCGGAGGTCTTTACAGAGACCCTCGAGCTCTCATTCGACACGTTGTCGCGCAGGTTCCGCGAATCGGCGTTCCTGAACAAGGGGTTGAAGATCATCCTCCTCGACGAGCGTGAGGAGGATCGCTCCGCCACCTACCAGTACGAAGGTGGTATCAGGGACTTCGTTGAGCATATCAACGAGGCGAAGGACCCTGTCCACAAGACGATCTTTTACTTGGAGCGCGAGGAGGCGATCGGAGACGTCGAGGTCGCCATGCAGTGGAATTCGGGTTTCCAGGACTCGGTCTTCACCTTCGCCAACAACATCAACACCCACGAAGGCGGCACGCACCTCTCGGGCTTCCGGGCGGCGCTGACGCGCACGATCAACGACTACGCACGTCAGAAGGGGCTCCTCAAGGAGAAGGAGGAGAACCTGACCGGAGACGACATCCGGGAGGGTCTGGCGGCGGTCATCTCCGTCAAGCTACGTGAGCCGCAGTTCGAGGGGCAGACGAAGACCAAGTTGGGGAATACCGAGATCAAAGGGCTCGTCGAGACCAACACGAACCGGTACCTGGCTGAATTCCTGGAGGAGCGGCCGGGCGAGGCGAAGGCGATCATCAACAAGGCGCTGCAGGCTGCCCGCGCCCGCCAGGCGGCAAGGAAGGTGCGAGACACGATCCGCAAGGGATACCTGGAGAGCTCGACGCTCCCGGGCAAGCTGGCGGACTGCTCGTCCAAGGACCCGGCACGGAGCGAGCTGTACATTGTCGAGGGCGACAGCGCGGGAGGGTCTGCGAAGCAAGGGCGCGACAGAAACTTCCAGGCGATACTACCGTTGAGGGGCAAGATCCTCAACGTCGAGAAGGCCAACATGAACAAGGTCCTCTCGAACGTAGAGATACAGGCCATGATCAGCGCCATAGGCGCCGGGGTGGGGGAGAGCTTCAACGTCAGCGATGCTCGCTACAATAAGGTCGTCATTATGACCGACGCTGACGTAGACGGAAGCCACATAAGGACGCTGGTGCTCACGTTCATATTCCGGAACATGCCGGAGCTGATCGAAGCTGGCTACGTGTACATCGCGCAGCCACCGCTCTTCAAAGTCACGTACAACCGTCGCGACTACTACGTCTACAACGACCGGGAGCTCAGGGAGACGCTGGGGCGCCTCGGGGCTAACGGCAACGCCGGAATCTCCCGCTTCAAGGGTCTGGGCGAGATGAACCCGATTCAGCTCTGGGAGACGACGATGAACCCGCAGAACCGGACGCTTTTACAGGTAACGGTAGATTCGGCGGCGGTTGCTGACGAGCTCTTCACGGCGCTTATGGGCGACAAGGTCGAGCCGCGCAAGCAGTTCATAGAGCAGAACGCCAGAGAGGTGAAGAATCTGGATGCTTGATACCTTCTCAGGAAATATAAAGCCTCACTCTATAGAGGAGGAGATAAAAGACTCCTTCCTCTCTTACGCGATGAGCGTGATCGTCTCGCGCGCCCTCCCGGACGTGCGCGACGGTCTGAAGCCGGTCCACCGCCGCGTCCTCTACGCGATGCACGACCTCGGCTTGCAGCCGAACCGCCCATATCGTAAGAGCGCGACGGTCGTCGGCGAGGTCATCGGTAAGTACCATCCTCACGGTGATTCCGCGGTCTATGACACGCTGGTGAGGATGGCGCAGGAATTCTCGTTGCGCTACCCACTCGTTGATGGGCAGGGGAACTTTGGCAGCGTGGACGGCGACCCAGCGGCGGCGATGCGCTATACCGAAGCACGCCTGGCGCGGATGGCGACCGAGATGCTGCGCGACATAAGCTCCGACACGGTCGACTTCGCGCCGAACTTCGACGAGAGTCAGCGGGAGCCGGTAGTCTTGCCAGCGCGGTTCCCGAACTTGCTCGTCAACGGCTCGGATGGTATCGCGGTCGGGATGGCTACCAAGGTACCGCCGCACAACCTCGGCGAGGTCGTGGATGCGACGGTGGCCTTGATCGAGGACCCCGATCTCGCGGACGAGGAGCTCGCAAAGCACATAAAGGGGCCGGACTTCCCGACGGGCGGTGTGATCATTGGTCACCGCGGTATTCGGGATGCGATCCTTACGGGGCGAGGCTCCGTGCGGGTGCAGGCCAAGGCTCACACCGAGCAGATAAAGGGTAACCGGACCCAGATCGTCGTTACCGAGATCCCCTACCAGGTCAACAAGAGCTACCTCTTGCAGAAGATCGCCGAGCTCGTCAAGGAGCGCAAGCTGGACGGCATTAGCGACCTGCGGGACGAGTCGGACCGCACCGGTATGCGAATAGTCATCGAGCTCAAGCGCGAGGCCGTCCCGAAGGTCGTCCTGAACAACCTCTACAAGCAGACCCAGATGCAGCAGAGCTTCGGGGTGAACCTTGTGGCGCTGGTGGACGGCGTTCCAAAGACACTCTCGTACAAGCAGGTCCTCAAGCACTACGTTGCCCACCAGTTCGAGGTCGTCACGCGTCGGACGCGCTACGAGCTGCAGAAGGCGCAGGCGCGGGCCCACATCCTCGAAGGGCTCTTGATCGCGCTCTCCAACCTGGATGAGGTTGTGGCGATCATTCGCAGGTCGCGCAGCGTGGAGACGGCGCGCAAGAACTTGATGAAGACCTTCAAGCTCTCCGAGCGTCAGGCGCAGGCGATACTGGACCTGCGTTTGCAGCGACTGACGGCGCTAGAGCGGCGCAAGGTGGAGCAGGAGCACAGGGATCTGGTCGAGAAGATCGAGTACCTCGAGAGCGTGCTAGCAGACGACGCGAAGGTGTACGAGATCGTCAAGGAGGAGCTGCTCGAGGTCCGGGCGGCCTACGACGACGAGCGGCGGACCCAGATCGCCATCGACGAGGGTACTGACTTCGAGATCGAGGATCTCATCGCCGAGGAGGAGATGGTCATCTCCATCTCTAACGGCGGCTATCTTAAGAGCGTGCCCGTCAATACCTTTCGCAAGCAGGGCCGCGGCGGTGTCGGCGTCGCTGGGATGGAGCTCAAAGAGGGCGACTACATCGAGCATCTCTTTATCACGACGACGCACCACTATATGCTCTTCTTCACCAACAAGGGCAAGGTCTACCGCCTCAAGGTACACCAACTGCCGAGGATGGGCCGGGCCGCAAAGGGGCGGCACATAGCGAACCTCCTTCCGCTCGCGCAGGGGGAGAGGATAGCTACCGTCATTGCTACGAAGGACTTCATGGAGGCCGAGTACCTGCTCTTCGCCACCCATGATGGCGTGGTAAAGAAGACCTCGTTTCTCGACTACAACACGCCATTGAAGAGCGACGGAATCATCGCTATCAATCTCACTGAGGGCGACGAGCTGATCTCAGTGCGGCACGCGTCGGAGGGAGAGGAGGTCGTGCTCGTGACGCGCAACGGTATGGGCATACGCTTCCCTCAGAGCGATGCCCGTCCGATGGGCCGGGCCACCGCTGGGGTCAAGGGGATCACGCTAAAGGATGGAGACGCTGTGCTCTCGATGGACGTCGTCCACGATACGGCGGACCTCTTCCTCATTACAGAAAAAGGTTTCGGAAAACGCACTGCCCTCTCACAGTTCCGCTCGCAGGGTCGCGGCGGGCAGGGAGTGATCGCGATGAAGACCGACGGCGACCGGGGGCGTTTGGCGAGCGTCAGGGTAGTAAGACCGGACCTGCACGAGCTTGTGATCGTCTCGAACTTCGGCACTACTATCCGGATAGACGCCGAGTCGGTCTCTCGCCAGGGACGTAGCGCCCAGGGTGTCAAGGTAATGAACCTCAGGGCGGGTGACTCGGTGAGCGCTATCGCCAAGGTTATCTCCAGCAGGGGCGCTGCCCACGACGACGGTGGCGAT
>JAWWQA010000309.1:0-3129 GCA_033854695.1 Rubrobacteraceae bacterium | reverse complement strand
TTCCCCCAACCGGCAATCGAATAGAGGTGGAAGCCATTGGCATCTCCCGTATAGCTAGCGGTAAGATAGTAGAAAGCTGGGACAAATACGATACCCCAGGCCTGTGGCAATAGTGAGGTTTAGCTCTTCAGCTACTGCGCTCGGTCTCTAAGCTAGAGATAAGGCACGATGAAGCCCAATCCTCCACACCTCAAAGCTCTGGAAGAGATAGAGAGATGGAGAAGGCATCCCCGGCCTCGTAGAGGTGCTCCGTGAGGAGGGTATCGACGCTGTCTTCTGCATCATCTTGCGGCCACGACGGGGCAATGTCCAGTGTCTTCTCTATTGACAGCTGAAAATCGGTTTTAACGTTGCGAGAATTGGCGGGTAAGGATAGGGCTACACAGAGGCACGCTGTTGGTTGAAAGCCATTTACGGTGAGTTTGAAAGACAACCAGAAGCGCGTATAGGGATGCCCAGGGTGCGTTAGGATGAAGAGCTTGCACCTCTACCCTGCAAAGGAAGAGGTAGGGCTGACGGTATACTTCCCTTGATCATATCTGTGAGACGCAGCATTTCTGGGGAGACGGGTATAAACAAGGTTCTACGTCATCCGATACAGAGAGGAACGCAGTGGCAGAGATAGGCTACACAATGATGTGCGAGCAGCGCTCACCCAAGGATCTCGTCGATGACCTCGTGCATGCCGAGCGGGCGGGTTTTGACTTCTCGGTGATTAGCGACCACTTCCACCCCTGGCTAGAAGAGCAGGGTCACTCGGGCTACGCTTGGTCGATCCTCGGAGCGGCCGCCCAAGCGACCGAGCGCATCCCGCTCATGAGCTATGTCACCTGTCCCATCATCCGCTATCACCCAGCGATAGTGGCTCAGAAGGCAGCTACTATGGCTTTGCTTTCTGACGGTCGATTCTCCCTAGGCTTGGGCGCCGGGGAGAACCTTAGCGAGCACGTAGTTGGCCGTGGTTGGCCCTCGGCTGATATGCGACATGATATGTTGGTCGAGGCTATCGAGATTATCCGGACGCTGTTTGACGGCGACTACGTGACTTATCGGGGTGAACACTTTGACGTGGAGGATGCCAAGCTGTTTGACCGTCCCGAAGAGCCGCCTCCGATAGGAGTAGCGGTGAGTGGACGCCAATCTTGTGAGCTCGCCGGAGAGCAGGGTGACTTCGTGATTGCGATCGAGCCGAAAGCTGAGCTCATCGAGATGTACCGCGAGGCGGGGGGAGGCGGACCGGGGGTAGCCCAAATCCCTGTATGTTATGGGCCAGACGAGGACGAGTGTCGTAAGCTTGTTCTCGAGCAGTTTCGCTGGGCCGCAAACGGTTGGAAGGTGAATGCCGAACTGCCAAACCCAGTAAACTTCGATGCTGCTACCCAATGGGTGCGCGAGGAAGACATGGCTTCGCTTATCCCTTGTGGTCCGGATACAGAGGGGATCGTTGAGGGTGTCAAGCAGTTTGTGGAGGCGGGCTTTGAGCAGGTTGCTCTCGTGCAGGTCGGCGACCGCCAAAAGGAGTTTTGCGAGTTCTTCGAGAGGGATCTAGCACAGGCCTTGCAGGGTCTCTAAACGCTTTCGATCCGACTTGGGAGAACGTAGCCGGGGTGCTCAGGTATAGGTTGCGAAAGCCAAGACGTTAGCTTGAAGGGGCGTTAGAGCAATGGGCAAGCTCTGGCGAGTGGACAAAGCCCTAGAGTATTCTGAGGGGTTGAGGTGGGTTCGTGGGCAGCTAGAGGCTTACGACTGGTCCAGGGTCGACTGGATCACCGTGCGGCGCGGACGGAGTGAGAGGTACGCGTTTCGCGGTGTATGTAAGTCGCCTTGGAAGGGGCACGGATATCGAATCAACTGCAACGTGAGCTTGCACGCTACCTACCCCATCACCCAATTTATGCGCGTATCTCCCCTTTATCGTCAGCTAGATGGGACATGGCCGGAAGTGCCGGAGAGTCACAAGGTAGGTGATCAATACGTCGCCAGTCGCAACGGTAAGAGGGTCCAATGGAAGCGGTTGTACCGGCCTCTCGAGCTCAGGAGCGAGAACGAGGGTCTGGTGTTCTTGGTAGCCCATGAAGCCTTCCACTATCTTCGCAAGACGAGGCAGGTGGCAGGACGCCATGGCGAGATAGAAGCTGATGCCTTCGCCCTGAGGATATTAGAGCAGTACCGCGACGAGACGAAGTAAGGCCGATCTACCTCTCTAAACCATCTTGCGGAAAGACTCAGAGTCGTTGAGGTGCGGGAACGGCTTGTCCTTCGGTACCTCCACGCCCAGGAAATCGCATAGCGGTTCCCAGCCTTCCTTCACCTCGTAGACCAGCAGCCTTTGGGCGGGGATGAACTCTTTGACCTCCTCGTTCCACCGGTTGAACGCCTCGATCATATGCTGACGGTCCTCAACATCTGTAAATCCCTTCTGCGACGCGAGGTCTCTAGCCATCTGGGGGGCACGAGAAGAGGCAACGTCTTGTAGGGTAAAGATGGTGTTCCAGGCGCTCTCATACCACCTCTCAGGATCGCGTACCGTAAGGATCACCCTCGCCTCGGGATACCTCTCCGACAGCTCCTTATAGAAGGCAGCCCCCGGCCAGTCCACGGTGACCTGGTATCCTGAGAACAGTTCCTCCCAGTCGACGGGCTCGCCCCGTACGGCGGCCTCCCACCGCTCCACATGCTCGGGGTGTTCGAACAGCTCGATCATGTGATAGCAGGGCCCGAAGCCAAGTTCTTCTAGGGCCACTTTGAGTGACATCGTGCCCGTTCGTCCGAAGCCTGCCCCGATTACCTTCATGATCTGCTCCTCTCTGTTGGTGCCTGCATAGCAGCAGGCATAGCACTAATACGGTCTAGGCTTGCTATGGTAGCGACTAGAAGAGAGCCACGTAGGATCAACCCGACTTTTAGCTGCCAAGCACGCTACTGGTGGAAGGTTTCCTTGTACTGCAACCCTTTCCTTAGCCACGGCGGAAGAGAATTCCAGCGTAGCTCCTTAGGGATATTTACGTCGTTAAAGCCCAGATAATAGAGTTTAGCCCCATGAAAAGAAACAAATTGCGATCGAGTAGTTTCTCAGTCAATTCGGGTTAAAGGCCATAGATATGAGGAATTGGAAATCAACGCCGTAAA
>JAWWQA010000308.1:0-3733 GCA_033854695.1 Rubrobacteraceae bacterium | reverse complement strand
CACCGAGCTTGGCGCCACAGCCGCGATTTTCCCAAGCGACGAGCGTGCCCGCGAATGGCTTGCAGACCAGGAGCGCGAGGACGACTATGCCCAGCTCGTGGCCGATCCCGGCGCCACCTACGACGAGACCGAAATAATAGATCTCTCGACGCTCGAGCCACTGATCGCCAAACCGCACTCTCCGGGCAACGTCGTGCCGGTGTGCGAGGTGGCCGGCACGAAGACGGTCCAGGTTTGCGTGGGCTCCTCCGTGAACTCCTCCTACGAAGACCTCGCCATCGTCGGAGCCGTCCTTAAAGACGGGATCGTTCACCCCTCTATAGAGATGACTGTAACCCCGGGCTCGCGCCAGATTCTCGACACCATCTCCAGGGGCGGGGTCTATCAGGACCTCGTCGCCGCCGGCGCGCGGATGCTCGAGCCCGTCTGCGGTCCCTGCATCGGTGTCGGCCAGGCCCCTGTCAGCGGCGAGCCCTCGGTCAGGACCTTCAACCGTAACTTTCCAGGCAGGAGCGGCACGCCGGGAGACGAAGTCTACCTCTGCTCGCCGGCCACGGCCGCCGCGACGGCGCTCACAGGAGAGATCTCCGACCCGCGCGAGCTGGGAGAACCGCCAACTATAGCACCTGCACCTTCCAGCCCGGAGATGGACGACCGCCACATCCTGGCTCCGCCGCCTTCTGAGGAGGCGCGGAGCGTCGAGATCGTTCGCGGTCCGAACATCGTTCCCCCACCCGAGGGAAAACCGCTCCCCGAGACCCTGGAGGGCCGCGTCGTGATCGTGGTGGAGGATGACGTCTCGACTGGTGACATGGCTCCGGATGGCGCTTTAGGGATGAGCGTCTGGTCGAACATCCCCGAGTGTGCAAAGTACATGTTCCGCCGCCAGGACACGGAGTTCCACGACCGGGCGCTTGAGTGGGGCGGTGGCTTCATCGTTGGTGGCCACAACTATGGGCAGGGCTCTAGCCGCGAGCACGCGGCGCTTGCTCCACTGCACCTTGGTATACGAGCCGTTGTGGCCAAGAGTTTTGCCAGGATCCACCGCCGTAACCTGATCGGCCAGGGCATCATGCCACTCACCTTCGCCAACGAGAGCGACTATGAGCAGGTGAGCCAGGGTGATACATGGGAGATCGAAGGCGTCCGCGAGGCGGTCGCATCCGGGGAGACGAAGCTCATAGCGAAGAGCGAAGCGGGCGAAGAGATACCGCTCGAAGCCCGTCTGCTTCCCCGCGAACGCGAGGTACTGCTGGCCGGTGGGATGCTCAAGCACCTGCGCGAGGGAGGGCAGGAGCGGATCGGTATTGTCGAGGGCGACAGCGCTTCGACCGAGTCGAGAGGGCCCCAGTCTCGTGAGCGGTCGTGAGGAGCAGGACCTCAATAGGGGAGACTGGGATTGAGATCCTACGCACGTGTCGGGCAGCAATGGCCGACAGTGGGAAGCTCCTCGTGGTCGAGCCCACGACGCTGGGCTACCTGCTCCTCCTCTCCAAGCTCGGCTCTTCGCTCCAGGTGAGACCGATACGGCTTCGAGACGCAGAGACTACTGTGCTCGTGGGGCGCCTAACCAGGATGTTGCAAAGGTTGAGCACATTAGCTAAGTCCCTTGGGCATCGCCTGACTACTCTGTCAGCTCAGCACAAACCCCTCGTAGCCATTTTCCGCGCTCTCCTTGCATTTCTGCAAGTACACGGGCAGCCCGCCTGGATAGTTCAGAAGCTCACGCGGCTTGCCCGGTATGTTGGCGGCCATGTACCAGGAGTCGGCTCGAGGGAACAGCGTCGCGTTAGCCAACTCGCTGACATGTTCTCTCCAAGCCTCCTCCGCTGCAGAGCTCGCCTCGATTCGAGTAAGCCCGCCTTGGCGCATATACTCAAGGCACTCGACCACCCAATCACCCTGCAACTCCGCACATGTCGGCCCATTACAGAAGCCTGATGGGCTCTTCGGACCGTAGATGAAGAGCAGATTCGGAAAGCCCGCGCTCGCCATACCCAGATGGGCCCGCGCGCCGTCCGCCCATTTTTCCTTGAGGCTTACTCCCTGAGTACCGCGAATGTCTATGTTAGTCAGCCCCCCAGTCACGGCATCGAAGCCGGTGGCCATGACCAGAATGTCCAGTTCGTGCTCGCCATCCCTCGTCTTTACGCCCTTTGGGGTTATTCTCTCGATAGGCGACTCGTGGACGTCAACGACATTGACATTGTCCTGATTGAAGACCTCGTAATAAAACCGCTCCAGAGAAGGGCGCTTGACTCCGAACGGATGGGGCGGATGAGTGGGCGCCAGCTTCTCCGCAACGGCGGGATCGGCGATCCTTGCTCGGGTTTTATCCCGCCAGAATCCGTAGAAGGTGTCATTTGCCTCTTCGTTCAGCAGCACGTCTTGGAACGTGGCGAGCCAGGGGTAGAAGCCGCCTTTCGCCCAGAGATCCTCGTAGATGACCCGCCGATCCTCAGGCGAGACCTCACACGCCGATTTCTCGATAAAATCGAAGTCGAACCCAGCAAACGACTCCTCGCGCTTACGGAATCTGGCCGGGTAGTCCTCTTTCATCCGACGCTGAGTCTCCTCGTCCAGCTTTTCTTGTCGCATGGGTAGCGCCAGATCTGGAGTGCGCTGGAAGACCGTGAGATGCGCCGCCTGCTGGCTGGCTTCCTGGACCACCTGAACTCCGCTTGCGCCCGTGCCGATGACGCCCACGCGCTTGCCGGTGAAGTCGAGACCTTCCTGGGGCCACAGGGCGGTGTGATGCCACACTCCTTCGAAATCCTCCAAGCCTTCAAAGGCTGGCACGTAGGGCTTTGAAGCGAACCCTGTGCAAAGTACGAAGAACCGCGCCCGCACGACGGTACCATCGTCCGCCTGGATAATCCACTGGTTGCAGTCTTCTTCGAACTCTGCAGAGCTAACCCGAGTGTTAAAGCGAACGTCGCGGCTGAGGTCCAGCTTATCGTCGACGTAATGGAAATACTCGCGCACTTCATCCCATGCTGGGAAAAGCTCGCTGTAGTCCCATTCCCGCCAGAGATCCTCTCGGGAATACTGGTAAATCGGACCGTGAGTGTCGACCCTGGCTCCAGGATAACAGTTCCAGTACCAGATGCCACCGATATCGGCCCCAGCCTCGAAGACCCGCACCGAGAACCCCAGCTTTCGCAGGCGATCGAGCTGATACAGGCCGGCGAATCCGGCACCCACCACGAGCACATCAAGCTCTTCGACTGTTTTGCTGTGCTCCACCTTGTCTGTCTGCGTCGAATTCATATCGTCCACTCGTCTCCAGTAACTGATTCAGTTGGCCTCTCTAGAGACGACTCCGCCTGTCTAGAGACGACTCCGGGATATTGGTCTTCTGGTTGCATCTTTTTCGTTCCCTTTTCCCTTCCATCAGTAGCCTAGTAGGGGCTGCGCCGCTGGCTCCCTCTGTCCAAGAGCCCCCTCTTCTGCGAGGCCGAAGTTCCTATCCCCTACCGACACCCTATTTGTATCAAGTATTCTAAATCGACCAAAGAATCTCTCGCAAGATCTAGGTGGAAGATTTAACGAAACTTAAGATTCCACAGTGTATATTTTCATGCTTTTTCGTCCGGAAGTAGGGCGCTGCTATACAGTGGAATTACCGCTAGCACGGACACATTTTCCTTACGCCGCTGTAATAGCTCCTATTCTACCCTCCTCGAACCTAGCCTGGATTATTCACGGGTAGCGGCACGGGAGCCGCTTGTGG
>JAWWQA010000307.1:0-2709 GCA_033854695.1 Rubrobacteraceae bacterium | reverse complement strand
TCGGCTTATGCCGCAGACCATCTGGGTGAGGTCGTTGGTGCCGAAGGAGAAGAAGTCGGCGACATGCGCTATCTTCTCAGCCACCGCGCACGCCCTCGGCAGCTCTATATGCTTGCTACTACGTCTTCACCCTGGGCGTTCAAGAGAAACTCACCGAAGATGCCCTGCTCTCCCGTGGCCAAGTTGCGGGTAAACGCCACCCCGGTCGCCGAGGTCTCTCCCATGTTACCGAAGACCATCCGCTGCACGGTGACGGCTGTTCTCAAAGACTCCGGGATACCGTACTCCTTGCGGTACGCCGCGGCCCGTTCTCCCAGCCACGAATCGAAGACCGCCCCTATCGCCAGCTCGAGCTGCTCGTTGGGGTCTTCCGGGAACTCGGATCTGGCCTCTCGGGCGACTATAGTCTTGAACCGCCTCACGAGCCCCTCGAGGTCGCTGGCGGAAAGCTCCGAATCCGCCTCGACGCCCCGCTCGCTCTTGAGCTCCTCGATGGCCTCCTCGAAGAGGTGCCCCGGCACCTTCAAGACTATCTCCCCGAAGGCCTGGATGAAGCGCCGGTGAGAGTCGTGAGCAAAGCGTTCGTCTCCGGTGCTCTTCGCCAGACCACGGACGGTGGCGTTGTTGAGGCCGAGGTTCAAGACGGTATCCATCATCCCCGGCATGGAGACGGGAGCCCCGCTCCTTACCGAGACCAGCAGCGGGTTGTCGGGGTCCCCGAACCCCCGGCCTGTAGCCTCCTCCAGACGCGCCAGATGCTCCATCACCTCGGCCATCAGACCTTCGGGCAGCTCCCCGGACCTTATGTAGAAGACGCAGGCCGCCGTCGTAATGATGAAGCCTTCCGGCACCGGGAAACCGAGCCGGCGCATCCGCATGAGCCCAGCGCCCTACCCCCACAGAGAGCCAGGAGGTCTTCCGCCCCCAAATCCTCCGAGAACCCGTACACGAACTTCCCGGCGGCCCTCGCGTCCGCGGCCTCGCCGCCCACCCGGTGGTCTGCTTCTGGCACCTTCATGCTCTTCTCCTACAGCTCGGAGACGATCTTCTTGGCCCTTGGGATGGAGGGTGCGCTCATGCTCAGCTCGGTGACGCCGAGGTCGATGAGCTTCGGGATCATGGCGGGCTCCCCTGCAGACTCCCCGCACACTCCGACCCAGATCCCCGCCTCCCGCGCCGCCTCGCAGGTGCGCCCTATGAGCTCCAGTACCGCCGGATGGTCGGCGCTCTGCAAGCGCGTCAGGCGCTCGTTGCCCCTGTCCGCGGCCAGGGTGTACTGCACCAGATCATTCGTCCCAATGGAGAAAAACGAGACCTCGGGGGCAATGTCCTGGGCCCGGATCGCCGCCGCTGGGGTCTCGACCATTACCCCTATCTCCACCTCACCGTATTCCGCCTCCTCGTCCCTCAACTCTTTGCGACACTCTTCGAGGATCTCCTTGGCGGCGCGCAGTTCCACGGCGTCCACGACCATTGGGAACATGATCTTCAGTTTGCCGTGGGGCGCGGCGCGCAGGATGGCGCGTAGCTGGGGCTTGAAGAGCTCGGGCATGTCGAGGCACATCCTGATGCCGCGCCAGCCCAGGAACGGGTTCTCCTCTTCGGGCTGGTCCACGCCGGGCAGGTCCTTGTCTCCGCCGACGTCCATGGTGCGAATGATGACGGGCTTCTCGCCGAACGCCTCGGCGACGTTACGGTAAGCCTCGTACTGTTCTTCCTCGGAGGGCAGATCCGTCCGCTTCATGAACAGGAACTCCGTGCGGAAGAGCCCGACGCCCTCCGCTCCCCAAAAGAGTGCGCCCTCCGCCTCTTCGGCTGAGCCGATGTTGGCCGCAACCTCAATGCGACGCCCGTCTTTGGTGCTGGCCTCGACGTGCTTGTACTCCTCGAGCAGGGCCGCCTCCGCGGTGGCGTCCTTTTGTTTCTGTTCGAAGTCGGAGATCACGTCCTCGTCCGGGTCAACGACCACATAGCCCTTGGTGCCGTCCACGGCGACGACCTTGGCTCCCATAGCCTCTTCCAGAGCCGCCCCGACCCCGACCACCGCCGGGATGCCGAAGGAGCGGGCCATGATCGAGACGTGCGAGGTTCGCGATCCCTCGGCGATGACGAACCCCAGGGCAATCCCTTTGGGGATACGGGCCGTGTCGGAAGGGGCCAGGTTGAGGGCCAGGATCACGGAGGGCTCCGCCAGGGTTTCGAGGCCGGCGGTCTTGCCGCCCATAATCTCGGTGGCGATCTGGGACGCCACGTCACGCACGTCGTCGGCTCTGGCTACCATGTACTCGTTGTCCATCCCGGCGAACATGGCCGCGTACTCTTCGCCCACGGCGAGCGCGGCGGCCTCCGGGCTCTCCAGGTTTCTCACACGCTCCTCGACCTCGGACTGGAACTCGGGGTCCTCGGCCATCTCGGCGTGTGCTTCGAAGATCCCGGACTCGCTCTCGCTGCCGCCCGCCCGTAATTGCTCCGCCGTCTCCGAGAGCTCCCGCACCACGGCCTCGACGGCGTTTCTGAAACTTTTCAGTTCTTCCTCGACCGCCTCTTTGGGGATCGTTTCGCGCTCGGGCTTCGTCTCGGTGGGGAGGTGCACGAAGGCCGGGCCGACGGCGACCCCTTCGGAGGCGGCGACGCCGTCGAGCTTCACGTAATCCGCCATGACCCTACTCCTCTTCCTCGGAGAGGATGGCGACCAGGGCGTCGACGGCG
>JAWWQA010000306.1:0-7025 GCA_033854695.1 Rubrobacteraceae bacterium | reverse complement strand
CAGGCCCTCCGGCGGCGTCCGATGGCGGACCTCGTCCCAGTGCCTATACTGGCCGTTCTGCGACGCCTTCACCTCCGAGAGGAAGATGCGCTCATACACTTCCGTTTCCAAGCCACGGAGCATTTCGTCCATATCCGGTGGCGGCATAGGCATCTTTACCACAGCTCACAACTCCCAAATAGCTACCAGTTAGAACCATTTTAGCAGTAAAACGCTCAGTTGCTGCTAATTTTGGAGAAATTGGGAGAAAATTGGGAGAAAATTGGGAGCAACATAGGGAGCGCTGGGATGAGAGGAGCGCGACGTAGCTATATGCGATATGCACTACCATAACGCTTACCATAACGCGGTAGGGGTTCATGGGGGTTCACGGGGGTCAAGCAGATTGGAGAAAAGAAAAACCCCCGCAAAAGAGGGATTGTGGGGAGCTGCCGGAGAAGGATTCGAACCTTCACTAACTGATCCAGAGTCAGTCGTGCTGCCGTTACACCATCCGGCAAGGGAAGGCAACGAGCGGTATTTTAACCCCTATCGGCGCGAACGTCGAGTCTCTAGCCGACGGTTTCCGGGATGCCGCCGGTCTCCATGGAGCGCAGGATCTGTATACGCTCTTCTATGGGCGGGTGGGTGGAGAAGAGGCCTTTGGCACGCTTCTCGAACTTCTTTATAGGGTTGACGATGTAGAGGTGGGCGGTGGCGCGGTTGGCGACCTCGAGGACTTCGCGATCGCCGGAGATCTTCTGTAGGGCGTCGGCTAATCCCTTGGGGTTACGGGTGAGTTTCACGGCAGTGGCATCGGCGAGGTACTCGCGCTGGCGGGAGATGGAGAGCTGCAGCAGCCGGGCGAAGATGGGAGCCAGGATCGCAAGCACGACGGAGATGATTATCATGATGATCTGGGCCTGCCCGCCACCTTCTTCCCGCCGGCTTCCCCTGCCTCCCCCGAACCACAGGCCCCGCAGGAAAAAGTCGGAGATGAGGACGGTGGTACCGACGAGTATTCCGACGAGCATAGCGTAGCGGATGTCGAAGTTGCCAACGTGGGACATCTCGTGGGCGATGACGCCTTGCAACTCGTCCCGGTTGAGCTTCTCCAGGAGGCCGGAGGTCACGGCGACGGAGGCGTGCTCGGGGTCGCGGCCCGTGGCGAAGGCGTTGGGTGCCGAATCCTCGATTATGTAAACCTTTGGCATCGGGAGGCCGCTGGCGATGGATATCTCCTCGACCACGTTGAAGAGGACGGGGGCATCGTCGTGTGTGATCTCTCGCGCCCGCGAAGCGGCGAGCACCATACGGTCGCCGCCGTAGTAGGTTGCAAGGCCGGAGATAGTCCCCACGATGAAGGCCAGGACGAGCCCGAAGAGGGCGCCTGTGGGGTCTCCGATCCAGGCGTATCCGATCACATACCCGAAGACGGCTACGAACGCGAGGAAGCCTGCTATAAGGAGCAGGCTGTTGCGCTTGTTGGTGACGATGCGGTCCCGAAAGGTCCCCTGGTAAGCCCCACTCATGGCGCTCATCTCAGTCGTAGGAGACCGTCACGGACTCCCGCTCGGGGCCGACAGCCTCGAAGTATTCCTTCTCGCTGAAGCCCATCATCCGAGAGAAGATCACTGCCGGAAAGCTCTGTATCCTCGTGTTGTAGTCGCCTACCGAGTCGTTGTAGTGCTGGCGGGCGAAGGAGATCTTGTTCTCCGTAGAAGAGAGCTCCTCCTGAAAATCAAGCAGAACCTTATCCGACCTGAGCTCCGGGTAGTTCTCTGCCACCGCAAACAGGTTGCCAATGGCCCCTGAGAGGCGCGCCTCGGATTGCGCCTGCTGACCGGGCGACTGGGGCTGCATCGCCTGGGACCTCGCACGTGTGATCTCCCCCAGAACCTCCTGCTCCTGCCGGAAGTACTTCTTCACACCTTCGAGGAGGTTCGGTATGAGGTCGTACCGGCGTTTGAGCTGCACGTCTATCTGGCGATAGGCCTCCTCCACCTCGTTGCGCCGCCGTACGAGGCCGTTGTAGGCGACGATGGCGTAGATGACGAGCACCACGAGAATTACGACCAGTAGAATCACCAAGAGAGTGCTCATCCCTAAAAAACCTCCATATCTCAGCTGGCTGATCAGAGATTATTATATCCGCACCGAAGAGCGCTGGATGACAAAGGAGACCTTTTGCCCGAATATAACCCTCTGGCCGACCTCTACGACCTCGAGTACGACCACGATTACGACCTCCCCTTCTGGCTCGCTCTGGCCGAACGCGAAGGCGGCTCTGTGGTTGAGTGGGGCGCGGGTACGGGACGACTCTCTGTGCCCCTCGCTGTAGCGGGCGTCGACGTTACGGCCGTCGAGGTCTCAGAGAACATGCTGGATAAGGGCCGCGAAAAAGGCGATGCTGTCGATTGGCTCCGGGGCGACATGCGCAGCGTGGTACTCGGGCGTAGTTACAAGCTCGCCGTCTGTGCCTTCAACTCGTTTCTTTGCCTTTTGAGTTTGGACGACTCGCTTGCTTTCCTGCGCAACGCACGGGAGCACCTGGAGCCCGATGGCCTACTCGGGATAGAGATCTCGGCGTTCAGTCCGGAGGAGCTCTGCGACTTGCCGGGCGGCCCCGCGCTACGCCACGACTTCACCCGCAAGCCGCTGCAAAGGACGCTGGAGCGCTTTAGCGTCTCCCAGTACGATGCGGCCTCGCAGCTTTTGCAGATGCGCCTCTTCTACGAGCTGTACGGTCAGGAAGGGAAGCTCGAGACTAAGCGAATGCACGAACTCACCATCCGCATTGTCGGGCGTGGTGAGTTGGAGCTGATGCTCCTTCTCGCGGGGTTCGAGATCGAAGCTATTTATGGCGGATTCGAGGGGGAGCCGTTTACTGCCGATAGCGACCACCTTATCGTGCTGGCCCGCAGGGCGCCGGCTGTTACAGGGATGCGTCCGTGAGCAACCGTTCTCGTCTCTCCGGGAGCGGCACCCCTGATACTCTCCATCGCGCGAGCTTTGGCCTTACCTCGCGGTAGAATTCTTTCTACAGGTCGTTTACTGCATCCTGTGGTGCAGGCATACTGCGCCTCGAGGTTGGTGTTGGGGTGAGCAAGCCGTGGGAGCGATGGAGCGACGAATAGGTCTTGAGCAGGAGTTTTTCCTGGTGGATGGGGAAGGCAAGCCCTCTGACCGGGCAGACGAGTTTCTGGCGCGCTGCCGAGAGACGGCAGAGACGGAGGGTCTGGCTCCGGAGGTCTTTGTAGGGGAGGTCTCCACGAGCATGGTAGAGATAAACACCTCGCCTGCACACACGGTCGCGGACCTTGCGGGAGGATACCTGGCGAGTCTGGACCTCGCCCTGCGAGCCGGACGGGAGCTGGACATCAGGCTCTATCCGCTGGCAACGTACCCTTTGCCCGTGACACCGACCCTCCGTGACGAGACGCGCTACGAGCTACAGGCACGCACGATCGGGCGCGTACGGTTTATCCACGCCGGGAGGTTCGCCGGCGTCCACCTGCACCTCGAGCTCCCCACCGGGGCTGTAGATCCCGACGCGGTGGTCTCCCCCAACGCTCCGGCGCCCGCGCGTGACGAGCTGCTGAACATCTACAATCTGGCGACGGCCCTGGACCCGGCGCTCGTAGCCCTCACTCGTTCCTCCCCGTTCTATGAAGGACGGGCGTCGGGGCTAGCGGTCCGTACGGCCTTCTACCGGGGTAGCGCCCTCTTCGGCCCCGAAGGTCTCTACACGTATCTGCCCGAGGTGGGCGGTCTCAGGCCGTATGCGAAGAGCGTAGAAGAGCTGGTCGAACGCCAGCTCTCCGGCTACCGGGTCTGGCTCGAGGCGATGGACCGGGCGGGTGTCGAGCGACGCCTCTTTCTGGAGACTGGAGGAAACGCGTTGAAAGCTGCCTGGAACCCGGTGCGGCTCAACCAGCACGGGACGGTGGAGCTGCGGGGCATAGACGGCAACTACCCGCAGGTCATCCTGGCCGTGGCCGCCCTCGTCTACGGCGCGGCGAGCAGGGTCAGGAGAGATGGTTTGACCGTCGAGCCAGACGACCAGACCCTCGCCTTCAAGGTGGAAGAAGACAGGCTCTTCGTGCCGGGCTTCGCGTACCTCGGCAAGATCCTCTCCTACGCCGGCACGACCGGAGGGGTGGAGAACCCTGAAGTTTCCACTTACCTGGACTCTATCCTGGAGTTCGTCGCATCAGATGGTTGGGGATCCGAGCACCTCGCCTGGTTGTGGTTCCCCGAAGGCTCCTACAGGACCACGGAGGCCGAGATCCTGAGGAAACTTCCCCGGATCATCCACCTCTCGGTGGACGAGGGTCTCCGCCTCGTGAATGACGCCTGCGACGAGTTCGAGGAGCAGGTCTCATCTCTTCTCCGGGAGGCGCCAGCGAGGAAGGCTTAGGAGCCCGGGCACGAACGCCTAATCCAGGCCGGCGTCTCCTATACCCGACAGCATGCTCCGGCCGGTCAGGTAGACGTCCGCCTGGCGGGCGGCCTTGCGGCCCTCGGCGATGGCCCACACGATGAGAGATGCACCCCTCTTGGCATCGCCGGCGACAAAGACGCCCGGCTCGCTTGTAGCGAAGCCATCTTCAGCCGGGATGGCGCCCCGCCTGTTGTAGCCCATATTCAGGTCCTCCAGGAACTTGTCACGCACCGGGCCGGTGAAGCCGATAGCCAGAAGGACGAGATCCGTCTCGATCTCGAAGTTCGTACCGGGCAGGTACTTCGTCTGGCCTTCGGGTGTTCGCTCCGTCCTTACGCAATGCATCCTCTCCACCTGGCCATTCGACCCGGAGAAGCCGGTGATAGCGACGCTCCAACCACGCTCGCCACCTTCCTCGTGGACCGGATAAGTCTGGAGTATCAGCGGCCAATCGGGCCAGGTGAGGCGATCCGGGGTCTCCGGCGGCTTGGGACCGTGGGTCAGGACCTTGACCGAGGCCGCTCCCTCACGGTGGGAGTTGCCCAGGCAGTCGGCGCTCGTGTCGCCGCCACCGAGGATCACGACGTTCTTGCCCGCAGCACTGATCTCGGGCTTCGTGTTGACCGGAAGCCCGGCGACCCGGCGGTTCTGCTGCACAAGGTACTCCATGGCCAGGTGGATGCCACCCAGCTCGCGGCCCGGTACGTCCAGGTCACGCCCGGCAAGAGCGCCCACGCCGAGGATTATGGCGTCGTGGTCGCGCTTGAGCTCCTCTGTTGTCGGGTCGTAGCCGACGTAGGCGTTCGTGCGGAACTCGATGCCCTCTTTCTCCATGAGGTCTACGCGCCGATCAACTACCCATTTCTCGATCTTGTAGTCCGGGATGCCGTACATGAGCAAGCCACCGATGCGATCGTCCTTCTCGAAGACGGTCACGCTGTGACCGGCCCAGTTGAGCTGCTGGGCCGCCGCGAGGCCCGCTGGACCTGATCCCACGACCGCAACCTTCTTGCCTGTCCTCTTCTCCGGCGGCGGGGGCTTGGGGACTACCCAGCCCTCGTCGAACGCGCGGTTGATGATCGAGAGCTCTATCTCCTTGATGGTTACAGGGTCGTCGTTGATCGTCAAAACGCACGCCGGCTCGCACGGCGCGGGACACAGCATCCCTGTGAACTCCGGAAAATTGTTGGTGGCGTGTAGCCTGTCTATGGCTTCCCGCCAGTGATCCCGGTAGACAAGGTCATTCCAGTCCGGGATCAAATTTCCGAGAGGACAACCGATGTTGCAGAAAGGCACACCGCAATCCATGCAGCGCGCGGCCTGGTCCCTCAGTTCGTCCTCCGGCATCGGCTCGTAGATGTAGCGGTAGTCCTGCACCCGCTCTTCGATCGAGCGCTTGGGGGTGGGTTTGCGCCCGATCTTCAAAAATCCCTTCGGGTCTCCCACTACTGAACCACCTCCAGCTCCGCCTCCTGGCGCTCCTGCAGAACACGCTTGAGGTCCTGTGGCATCACCTTGACGAACTTGGGCAGCATCTCCTCCCAATTCTCCAGAACCCGCTTCGCAACCTCACTGTCCGTCCAGTGTAGATGACTCTCGATGAGATGCCGCAGGTGCGAGACGTTCTCCTCCGACTCGACCGCCTCCAGGTCGACCATCTCCGGATTGTAGAGTTTCTCGAAACGGTTCTCCTCGTCGAGGACGAAGGCGATCCCCCCGCTCATCCCGGCTGCGAAGTTGCGCCCTATGGGACCGAGTACAACCACTACTCCCCCAGTCATGTACTCGCAACCGTGTTCCCCAACACCCTCCACGACCGTCTCGGCCCCTGAGTTTCTGACCGCGAAGCGCTCTCCTGCGAAGCCCCTGAAGTACGCCTCTCCTCCCGTCGCCCCATAGAGCGCCACGTTGCCAACCACAATGCTTTTCTGCGGATCGTAGGCTGCCTTTTCGGACGGGTAGACAGCGAGGCGGCCTCCTGAGAGGCCCTTGCCCACGTAGTCGTTGGTCGTACCCTTGAGGTCTAATGTGATCCCCCTGGTAAGCCAGGCGCCAAAAGATTGTCCTGCGACCCCTTCGAAGTCTATCCGGATCGTGCCGTCCGGCAGGCCCTCATCCCCGTAGCGACGCGCGACCTCTCCGGAGAGCCTACCTCCGACCGTGCGCCGCGTGTTCTCGATAGGCATCGAGAAGCGCACCGTCTCCTTGTTCTTAAGCGCCCGCTCGCAACGTTCGATCAGCTCGTTATCCAGAGCCTCATCGAGGTGGTGGTTCTGCTCCTCAGCGTGGTTGATAGCTACGTCTTCGCCAGCCTTCGGCTTATACAGGATCGCTGAGAGGTCCACCTCCTTCGCCTTCCAGTGCTCGATGTACTCCCGGGCCTTGAGCTTGTCCGTGCGTCCGACCATCTCTTTGAAGGTCCTAAAACCAAGCTCGGCCATCAGCTGCCGGATCTCCTCGGCCACAAAGAAGAAGTAGTTGATAACGTGCTCCGGTGTACCAGTGAACTTCGCCCTCAAGACCGGGTCTTGTGTCGCGATCCCAACCGGACAGGTGTTCAGGTGGCACACCCGCATCATGATGCACCCCGTAGCAACCAGCG
>JAWWQA010000305.1:0-3641 GCA_033854695.1 Rubrobacteraceae bacterium | reverse complement strand
TGAAACATCTGGCGTTCTTGCTCGCACCCGGTGGGCGGGTCGTACTCGAGAGCGGCGATTCTCCCGCGCAGACCACGAAGAATATGAAAGGGGTCAGCCGCCGCTACGGAGGAACCGTGGTAACCTTTTTTGAACGGTCAGAAGAACACACGATGAAGCTTGCGATCTGCCCCGGCAGCTTCGACCCGATCACCGTTGGGCACGTCGACGTCATTCGCCGGACGGCCCAGATCTACGACCACGTGATTGTGGGTGTAGGCAAGAACGTGCGCAAAGGACCGAAGCTTACTGCTGAGGAGCGGGCGCGGCTCATCGAAAAAGTTACGGGGCCCCTGGAGAACGTCTCGGTCGAGATTATAGATGGCCTGCTCGTCGACTTCGCCCGGGAACGGGGAGCCAGGGTAGTTGTCAAAGGCTTGAGGGCGGGCTCGGACTTTGAGTTGGAGTTTCAGCAGGCGCAGCTCAACCGGACTCTCTACCCTGAGTTCGAGACGGTTTTTATCATGGCGGCGGCGGAGCACAGCTTCCTCTCGTCGAGCGCGATTCGCGAGATCGCGAGCTACGGTGGAAGCGTGCGTGGGCTGGTGCCGGACGAGATACTGGACGTCGTCCAGCGGTTGTACAGGGACGAACAGGCAGCGGCAAGCGACAAAGGGTAGAATAGAGCAATGGACGTACTGGTTTTGATAGACAGGCTGGAGGAGCTGGTGGAGGAGGCGCGGAGCTTCCCCGGCTTCGGCAATACTGCGATGATCGACCGTGACGCTGCCTTCGACGTTATCGACCAGATGCGCCAGACCATCCCGGAGGAGCTCAAGCAGGCGCGATGGATCGTCAAGGAGCGCCAGGCGATGCTCGATGAGGCGCGCAGCGAGAGCGACCGCATCATCCGTCAGGCCCAGGAGGAGGCCGAGAAGGTCACCTCCGAAGAAGAGGTCCTTAAACGGGCTGAGAAGCGGAGCGCGGAGATCATGGAAGAGTCGAGGCGACGCGAGCGCGAGATACGCCTCGGCGCTGAGGACTACGCCGATGAGGTTCTGGCGAACCTCGAAGAGAACCTGGCCCGGCTCCTGGAGGCCGTCCAGCGTGGCCGCTCCAAGTTGCAGGGCGTCCCGGAAGAGTAACACTCGGGTAGTAAAATATAGGCATGGACAAACTGATCAAACTGAAGCGCCCAGGGATGGGCATAGGAGACTCGCGCGAGCTTACGACCTCTTTCGACCTTCCGTCCTTCGACCTCTACGGTCGCCGGCACGAAGTTGCGGGGGCAGAAGCGCGCGTCCGGGTTACCCGGCTCGCGGAGGGGTTGCACCTCGACTTAGAGGTAACCTGTAACCTTGCGACCACCTGCGACCGGACGCTGGAGCCGGTGGATCTCGTGGTCGAGTTTGGAGAGTCAGAGTTCCTCTCAGGACCGAACGATCCAGAGCTGTACGTCGAGGACTGGGAGCTGAACGTGTCGCGCTATGCAAGGGAGGCGCTCCCGAGCGAGGTGCCTCTGCAGGTCTTCCGCCCGGGCACGGAGCCCGTGAGACCGGAGTCGGACGAGGAGGAGATCGATCCCCGCTGGCAGGGTCTCAGCGACGTCTTCTCCTCCGGCTCCCAATCTCGGCGAAGCTAATAACCACAGGGAGGTAGTTTTATGGCCGTACCGAAGAAGAAGACGTCGCAGGCACGTAGAGACCAGCGCCGGGCGCACCACGCCCTGAAGGGGCCGAATCTCATAGCCTGCCCGAACTGCTGGAAGCCTCGTTTGCCGCACCGGGTATGTCCTGAGTGCGGTTACTACAAGGGGCGCACCGTGATGGTCGTAGAAGCCACCGAGTAAACCGAACTCTGCCCTCTGCCGCGGAGCAGCCCGAAGCGTGCGTGTAGCGGTGGACGCCCTCGGCGGGGACAACGCGCCGGGGGAGATCGTCGCCGGTTCTCTGGCCGCCGCGAGGAAGTTGCCGGACGACGAGTTCGTCCTCGTCGGCGACGACGTGATCCAAGCAAGCCTGAGCGAAGCTTCGGCCAACGTCTCTATGCGCCACGCCCGCGGTGTGGTGGGCATGGGAGAAGACCCGGCGGCCGCTCTGCACGCCCGTCCCGACTCGAGCGTGGGCGTTGCCGCGGAGATGGTGCGGGCAGGAGAGGCCGGCGCGTTCTTCTCCGCGGGAAGTACCGGGGCCACGGTAGCAGCGGCCCTTCTCAAGGTCGGGCGCATAGAAGGCTGCCGGAGACCGGCCATCGCCACGATGCTGCCGTTCGATAAGCCCGTGTTGCTGCTGGACGCTGGGGCAACGGTCTCGTGCCGGCCGCAAGACCTCCTGAATTTCGCTATCCTTGGCGGTGTGTTTGCTCGGAGATATCTACGTCTACAAGGCGCCCCCAGGGTTGGCCTGATAAACGTAGGCGAGGAGCCGAGCAAGGGCGACGACCTCGCCAAAGAAGCCCACAAGCTGCTCGCCGAGTCAGACACCGTACGTTTCGTCGGTAACGTGGAGGGGCGAGAGGTCGGTCATGGCATCGCCGACGTCCTAGTCACGGATGGATTCACCGGCAATGTCGTCTTGAAGACCGCAGAGGGTGTGGCACATGAGATCCTGGGCATGGTGCGCGAAGCACTAACCTCGAGCATGATAACCAGACTCGTCACGGGGAGCGTCCTACGCCCGCGGCTCGTCGCCGTACGCGACCGGGTCGATCCCGAGAACTACGGTGGCTCGTTCTTGCTCGGCGTGCGTGGCCCGGTGGTCATCGGGCACGGCAACTCCCGCGCTCGCGGCGTCGAGAACGCCCTCCTCGGCCTCTCGCGCGCCGGCTCCGGCCTCGTCGAGGAATCCGCACGGGCTCTTGCCGCAGCCCAGAAACAAGCGACGGGAGATGTGGTTTGAGCTCCACAGCCGGCGACGCCGTAGGTAAGATCCTGGGCGTAGGCCGCGCTCTGGGGAGCCGCGTAGTCACTAACCGCGACCTCGAGAAGGTCCTCGACACCGACGACGCCTGGGTCGTGGAGCGTACCGGCATCAAGGAACGCCACTTCGTCTCCGAAGATGAGAACTGCGCTACCCTTGCCGCGGACGCTTCGAAGGCGGCGCTCGTGCACGCCGGGCTAAAGGGCGACGAGATAGACCTCATTCTGTGCGCCACCTCGACTGCCCCCAAGTCCATGCCGTCCGTCGCCTGCCTCGTTGGAGAGACGATAGGGGCACCTGGGGTCGGGGCGATGGACATCTCGGCGGCATGCACCGGCTACTCGTACGCGGCGAGCGTCGCCTACTCGATGCTGAAGAGCGGCGCGGCTCGTCGCGTCTTGCTCATCGGGGCGGATGCGATGACGACCATCGTGGACCAGAAGGACCGCTCGACGGCAGTCCTCTTCGGTGATGGCGCGGGCGCGGTCGTCCTGGAAAGCGGTTCGGGTGAGTCTGGTTTTGTGGATCACATTCTCGGCGCCGACGGCCGGATGGCACCGCTGGGGCATGCCGGACACCCTGGCACACAGCACAAGCTCTACCAAAACGGCCGCGAAGTCTTCAAGTTCGCCGTCAGAATCTTCCCGGAGATGACCGCAGAGCTTCTCACCCGCAACGACATCTCCCCCGACGAGGTCCAGTATGTCATCCCCCATCAGGCCAATGCACGCATAATACGAGCAG
>JAWWQA010000304.1:0-9415 GCA_033854695.1 Rubrobacteraceae bacterium | reverse complement strand
CTTCCACGCAGACCCGGACCTCGCCTCCTACCGGCGGGTTCGGGAGCTGTCCGGCGAACGCTGGCCGGAACACCGCGCGGAGTT
This sequence comes from Rubrobacteraceae bacterium, assembly GCA_033854695.1. Lineage (GTDB taxonomy): Bacteria > Actinomycetota > Rubrobacteria > Rubrobacterales > Rubrobacteraceae > Rubrobacter_F. The sequence goes on along the minus strand of JAWWQA010000304.1, from coordinate 9,331 downwards.
GCTCGACCACCTGCGCCGGAGCGTGCCGTACTATCCTCGGGGCCACGTAGAGGTCTTCCTGCACGAAAAGCTCCTCCAGGACGCCATCGACGTGGTCGAGGAGAGCCCGGCCGACGCCCTACTCGGACAGGTAGCAGACGCAGCCATCGAGTCCCATCCGGACTGGGTCATCAAGACCTGCCGCGGGGAGGCCGAGGAGATCATGGACGCCGCCAGGTCGAGGCACTACGACGAGGCCGTACGCTGGCTGGCAAAGGCGCGGGATGCTTACCTGGCCGATGGACGCCAAGAGGAGTGGCAGGCTTATCTCGGCGAGCTGATCGATCGCCACCGGCGCAAATACAAGCTGCGGCCGATGCTGGAGGACCTCGGCAAGCGGTAAAGAGGCCGGAGGTCAAAGGGGCACAAGATACAATCAAAGAGATTTCGAGCGAAGGTACATCATGACTATCAGGCTGGATCTGCCCCCGGAGGTCGTCGAGGTCCTCGGAGACGAACCAGAGAAGGAGGCTCTCGAAGCCATCCTGCTGTTTTTGGTGAGAGAGGGCAAGATGAGCGTGGCCAGGGCCGGCAAGGTGCTGGCTTGGGTAGGCAAGATTCGGTGCGCCGATCCCGGGTACACGTCCGCTAGCTCCCTCACCAGCCGGAACGAGAGGTTTTCGTCGAAGAGCAGCCTCACAAAGGAGCGGAAAAGAGCCGGCGCTCCCGATCTGCCGCGAAGAGCAGCACAGCACGGATGTCCTCGGGGGAGAGGTCTGGGAAGTCGGCCAGGATCTCCTCCTGCGACATTCCGGAGGCCAGGTACTCCAGGATATCGTGGACCGTAATCCGCGTAGCGCGGATAGTGGGCTTGCCACTGCGGATGGCAGGGTCGATGCGAATGCGCTCCAGGTAGCTCATACCAGTAGAGTACGGGTCGGGGCAGTGCGGATCAAGGGGGAGGACGGACGTTCAGCCCAACGGCTTGGCGATCATTGGCGACGCGAATCGTCGTCCGTTGCACCGCCTTGTTGGGCAGCCTAGTTTCGCAAGCGTCGCAAGAAAGGATCCTCGAGGTCCTGCGATGCCAGCCACTCGAGTTCTTCTTCGAGCGTCATGCCCTCGAACAATGCGGAGAGCTCGTCGCGAATCGAGCGCATCATCTCGACGGCGTCGAACTTTTTCCTGGTACTACTCATGTTCCAATAGTTCCGGGGGAACCACTCACATCCCGCACCCTTACGCGAAGATTCGAACAATTTCCCCAATTTCGGTACGAATCTTAGGACGGCCCAACGCTACTCAGACGTACGTTGCTCATCCCACACTAAACTCGGGCCGTCGAACAGCAGCGGTATGTGATTGAGGATGTCCCGCCCGAGCAAATCCGACTACCGATCGATCAGCAGAAACTGCCCCTTGAACGTCCGACGCATTGTACATGAGCAGCATGGCCTGGGAGACCTTCGTCCACTTCATCTCGCGGGTAAGGCCATGCTGCTCACGAACCTTTGCCAGGGCAGCTTCGAGAATTCTGGCCCGTGTGGGCGAACAGTAAATCGCCCCAAAGTAGAATGTTGGGCCGCCGTCGGTACCGGACTCGTCGCAGTACAGGTTGTAGTTCGTGAAGGCCATATATCTGCGACTCACCTGTCCACACTGAAATTCGCTGCTTAGAAATTGTACCGCGCGTAGCGGTATAAAGTTTCCGGAAAGGGGTTGGTCCGCAATGTCCGATGCACCAACTCAGCAGCGACCCTCTTACTCACCGGAGTCTTCCCTCTCTCTCGATGAAGTCTGTCCGGTGATGCGTCCCAAACAAATGAGCCGTCGGACGAAGGCTTCGTATCTGTACCACATACTACAATCCTAAACCTCATCCGGTTCCGCGGTAAGCGTGTAGTCGCCGAAGGCAGCGGTTTGCTTTGGGAGGTTCGGGAGCATGTACCTGGCGGTCCACACGGAGACGCAAGACCGCAGTGGAGAAATAGCAACGCGCAATCCAAATGACCCGCTAGGTGAAGTCGTAGCCCAGCTCTTTCGCCATCTCCTCGAGCCCTCCGGCGAGTCCCGGGTGCGAAAGCGGCACGTGGATCTCCGGATTGGGAGTTATCGCTCCCGCCGCGCGCTCGTAGAAGGCAACCGCGGGTTGGTTGGCGTGCATGGACGAGGCGTACAAAAGTCCTACGACCTCCGGGTAGGCGGTGTAGATCGTGCGGGACCACCGCCTGCTTTTGGGCCGAGGACCGGAGTGTATGCTCATCGAGGCACCGGCCCTGGTGGGCCAGTCTCCCGTAAGGTTTAGCAGCGGCAGTCTCTCTGAAAGCGAGAAACCTACAAGCCAGGGCTCCCTCTCGCGAGTATTCACGGTCCGCTTCTCCTGGAAGACCTCGGCGACGCAGGTCTTGATCCGCGAAGCGCCGTAAAGTATCCCGAAGCTTTCGTGAAGGTGCCGTGGCTCGGGATGGTGGTCGAATCTGGCGCTCGCCAGCGGCCCGAAAGAGCGGAACTCTTTCCACCCTCCGGGGTAATCGCCGCCACGGAAGTAGATCCTGAACAGAAACACACCCACCGGGAGCATCATGATCTCCGGCTCCACTCTCCTTAGCTCCTCCACCCCGGGAGGATTCGGGAGCTTGGCCACTCTTCTTTAGAGTTCCTTGGCCACCGGCACCAGGACATCAGGCGAGCCCCCGGACAACAGCCACTCCCTTGGCGAGACTGGCTCTTCTTCGTCCTTGTCCAGATAGAGGTCGGGGTTGGGGTGCGTAAACCAGTTCTCAATCGAGAGCGGATAGACATCTTCCGATATCTCGCGAAGAACCTCCCCGACGCCAGGCACCTCCTCGCCCTCGGCGAACTGAAAGCGCGGCAACCGCCGTTCCTTGCCCACCCTGACGCCGTAGAGGGTCCTGTCACCCATCCGCTGCCTGATCCGGCTCTCCGATACCCCAAGAAGCGCCGCAGCCTCGGCGACCGTGAGAGACGAGGCGAGCATCGCCGCGTACCTCGCGGCCGTCTGCGCCAGCTGGCTACCATCCGAAGGCCGCGAAACGTCCAGCCCGCCTCGATGAAGCGCCTCGGACTCGCTCTCAGTGAACTCCCGCGCGGAATCAGCAACCCGGCGCCCCACCGGCATCGAGGCCACCGACAGCGCAACCATCTTCTCCGCCTCCGAGACCATCTCCTCGACGCTCCGGAGTATCCCCCGCTCGCGAAGCTGCTCCTCAGTGAGATTCATCTCACTCCTAACAAAATCTAATATGGTTAGCAATTATAAATATAGTAGCAGATAGCGAAGCCAACTACCGCCAGCGAGAGCCGGGCGTGTGGACGGCGATATGGTGAGCTACCATGCCGTCTAGAAGCGCATGCAGATAGGGACGGAAGAACACAAGAGGCTACTCGAGACAGCGCGCGGCGAGCGTCCGGCAGATCTCTTCGTCCGTGGCGGAACGATAGCGAACGTTTACTCTGGCGAGCTGCACGAGGGCGACGTCGCCGTCGCTGGCAGCCACATAGCTTACGTAGGAAAGAGCGAGCACGCCATTGGCCCCGGGACCGTGGTGATAGACGCGAGCGGCATGATCGTCGCCCCTGGCTACGTCGAGGCGCATAGTCACCCGTGGGTCCTCTATAACCCCGTGAGCCTGGCGGAAGGTGTGCTTCCTCTAGGCACCACCACGATAGTGGCCGACAACCTGTTCTTCTTTATGCAGATGGGCCCCGAGGGATTCTCGGCGATGGCCGACTCCCTGAAGGAGCTGCCGCTCAACTATCTCTGGGTGGTGCGACTCGCCTCGCAGTCCAGGTTCCCCGGCGAAGACGAGATGTTCCGGTTGGAGAGAATCCATGAACTGCTCAAACGCGACGATGTGGTCGGGACGGCCGAAATTACGAGCTGGCCATCTTTAGCCGCCGGCGATCCCACGTTGCTCGCGGGTATCTCTGCGGCCAAAGCCGAGGGTGAGATTTCCGATGGACACATGGGCGGCGCGTCGGAGGCGCGACTGGGGGAGGTGGCAGCAGCTGGCATCGACGCTGACCACGAGGCGATCACTCGCGAGGAGGTTCTGAACCGTCTGCGCATCGGGCTGTGGACGATGCTGAGGAACAGCTCATTGCGCCCGGATCTGCCCGAGCTGCTGCGCGTAGTAACGGAGGACCGGGTGAGCACACAGCGTCTCATAATGACGACCGATGGTCCGGCCCCACAGTACGTCGCCGAGCACGGCTTCGTCGATGGACTGCTCCGTACCGCGGTCGAGTGTGGCGTCCCGCCGATGCAGGCACTCCAAATGGTGACGATCAACCCGGCCACGCTGCTCCGGCTCGACGGGCAGCTGGGCGGCATCGCGGTGGGTCGCCGGGCCAACCTCCTCCTGCTCTCCGATCTCGTCTCTTTCCGTCCCGAGACGGTAATAACGGGCGGGCAGGTCGTAGCTCGGGAGGGCAGGCTCATCACGCCACTCTCCGCCATGGGCTGGGACGATTACGGAAGCCGTCCGCGCTTCAGCAAAAGCCTTCACCTGGCCGATCCTGGCCTCTATCCGCTTAAAGCGTCTGGAACCGTGGCCGAAGTGACGGCAATACATCTGGAGTCCGCGGTGATAACGTCGCGCCGAGATGTAACGGTTCGGGTGAAGGATGGGATCCTGGATCCGGGACCCGGACTATTGCACGCCGCGCTCGTCGAGCGGGAGGGAGCTTGGATCTCCCGGGCGCTCGTCTCCGGGTTCGCTGATAACCTGGAAGGTCTCGCCAGCACCTACAACACCACCACGCATCTACTCGTGCTGGGCTGCTGGCCTGAGGCCATGGCCCAAGCCTCCCAACGCGTACGGGAGATCGGTGGCGGCATCGCGGTCGTACAGGACGGTAAGATCGTCTACGAGCTCCAGCTACCCATCACCGGCATGATGTCCGAGCTCTCCTTTAACGAGGTAGCCCGGCGGAACGAGCATCTCTCGCGTGTGGTCGCCAACAGAGGCTACGAGTTCCACGACATCCTCTACACGCTCTTGTTCCTGACCTGCGACTTCCTGCCTGCCCTGCGCCTTACACCACTCGGTTTGCTAGACGTGAAGACGGCGCACGTCCTCGTCCCCGCCGAAGAACTTGTCGCATCCGAGCCTGATTGAAGAATGAGACCTTGTGCCGCTATAGCAAGCGCGTTGTTATGTTCTTGGAGTCCGCTACCAATAGATGACGGTCCGGAACCTTCCGCCAACCGGCGTCCCCATCGAGGCGCTCGGAGGCGACCACGATAGCATCCGGGAAGGATTTACCGTCCTCGACGAAGTACAGGGAGTTGCCAGGCCCCTCTGTAGAGTAGCGGGCAAAAATCATCGCTTCTCCGTCCGTCACTCCGACGTTGAGTGAGGCGTGAACTCCGAGCCCCGTACAGACGGCTGAGACGCGCCAGACGGTCTCGGCCGTCGCTTCGGCTAAAGAGCCGGTATCTCCGATGCAGGGCTTCGTCTCGCGCAGCTGGTCGAGGAGGAGGGTGAAGATCGTCTCGGAGTCCGTTACGCCGAGGAGGGTGGAATACGAGGTGTCGCTCAGAGCGTCGCGCAGGGGGCGCATGGCGGTGGCGCGGAAGTTCTTTATGGCTCCGTTGTGAGCGAAGAGGTAGGGACCGGAGGCAAACGGAGGGACACCGCTCTCCTCCGCGGGGAGCCCCGGGGTCGCGCTCCTGACGGCGGCGAAGACGGTCGCGGAGCGCACCTTGGAGGCTATACTGGCGAAGCTCCTGTCGGCCCAGATAGGAGCGTTCGACCGGTAGACGGCGGGCTCATCATCGACCTCCGGTGCATACCAACCGGCTCCGAAACCGTCCGCGTTCACTACCCCGCTCATCATCTCCTTCGGAGCATAGCTCTGGACGAGAAGGGAATGCTCCGGATCGAGGACGAGCGATGAGAGCAGGATCTGATCCTCACCGAGATAGGCGGCGATGCGGCACATTTTAGCCGTCAGCTTTCAGCATTCAGCCGTCAGCTCCTTTGCTGGTGGCACACTGCCCGCTGGAGTAGAGACTTTTCTCTGGGCGTAACGGGTACGGCGGTTTCTGCAGCGGGGTAGCTTCGAAGTCAGTGCGACCTCCGGACATCTTCTATGTTTTTGCTGACAGCTGATAGCTGACAGCTGCGGCGGCTTAGCCGTCGCACGCACAGCGAAATCCGACAAACAGCTGGCGTCTTATCGGGTAGTCCCAGTTGCGGAAGGTGTTACGCACCGCGCCTGGACGCGTGGCCCAAGAGCCACCGCGCAGGACCTTGTAGTCTGGCCCGAAGAAGATCTCGGAGTACTCCCTGTAGGGGAAGGCCTCGAAGCCCGGGTAGGCGTAGAGGTCCGTCGCAGTCCACTCCCAGACGTCCCCGATCATGCCTAAAGCCCCATACGCGCTCGCTCCCGCAGGATATGCACCGGCTTCCGCTGCCCGGAACGCAAGCTGGTCCAGGTTGGCATGCACCGGGGTAGGCTTGTCGTCTCCCCACGGATAAAGCCTCTTGGTGCCCGTTTCGGGGTCCCAAGAGGCCGCCTTCTCCCATTCCGCCTCTGTCGAAAGGCGCTTGCCGGTCCACCGGGCGTAAGCGTCAGCCTCGTACCACGAGACGTGCACGACCGGTGCCGCGGGGTTTAGGGGTTCGTCGAAGCCGAACCTCTCGGTCCACCAGCTATGCGGCTCGGGCTGGTACCAGTGCTTCGGTGCGCCGATGCGCTCTTCTTTGATGTACTTCCATCCGGTCTGGTCCCAGAGTTCCTGTCTCTCGTAACCACCGTCCTCGACGAACTCTACGAAGGCCGAGTTAGTGACGGGGGTCGCGTCGATGAGGAAGTCGGGGAGGTCAACGACGTGTGCGTTGCGCTCGTTGTCCAGGGTCCGGACCCGGTTGTTGGTGCCCATGACGAACTCGCCAGCCGGTACGGGGACCATCTCCTTCTCTACTGTTTCGCCGGCCGGGAGCTCGATGCGCGCTTCGGGCCTGTAGCCGGCACCTTTTTTGAGCTGGAGGGTCTGGAGCATGGTCTCGTTGTGCTGGTACTCGTGTTGGATGATCATGTTATAGACGAAGCCGTCTTTGAGGAGCGGATCGTACCCGTCGAAGTTTGCTTCTGCGAGGGTTTCGATTACCGCTTTACGGACGGCGTCCAGGTAGAGATCCGCGTCTTTGCGATCTAGCAGGTTTAGGGACGGGCGCTCCTCGCGCGGGTGCACGGAGGCGTCGTACATGTCGTAGAGCTCTCGCTTCGAGAGCATCTTGCCGTGGGCCTTCTGCAGGAGCCACAGCTCTTCGTAGTTGCCAATGTGTCCATAGTCCCAGATCAGGGGGCTCATGATCGGGTCGTGCTGCGCCAGGAGGTCCTCTTCAGAGACCGGTCCGAGCAGGAACCGCGTTCTCTCCCTCGCTTCCTCTAGTTCTTCAACAAGAACGTCCTTGGATACCACGTTACAAGTTTCCATAATGGTAAATGCTATACGTTGTCCTTTCCCCGTCAAGGCCGGGCACGTCGCGAAGTATTAAGAAAGACTTAAAAGAAACTTATCGGGGCACCCTTGACACTAATCTTTTGCTACGGGTAAAGGGTAGCATCGTATGGCAGAACAAGGCAATAAACGTCTCGTCAAGAAGCTGAAGGAGGAGGTCATCCTCGACACTGACCCAGAAACGGTCGTTTTTGATACACGGCAACAGTTCCCGCCAAAGGAGATTGCCGCTAGAAACTGGTTGCCAAAAATCAAATTCTCAGAAGCTCAGAATCTTTGAGGGCAATAAGAATGCCGGGGCATGGAAGTCACGGCCCGTAGCGAATACTTACAGAGAGGAGCCCGTTTTACGAAGTGGTTTTGTGTCTGCTGCTAATCCCTCTCCTCTCTTCCCTTGCTGCTGATAAAGTGCGGCGAAAACTCAACAGAGAGAAGGGGGACGGACCCACATGGACCCGTCGCCCTTCGAGAAATCTACGCTCTCTAGATCTTAGCTAGAAGACCTGGAGCCACGACGCCTCCTGTTGGAGGTCTCAGTGTCCTGGGCAGCCTCATTAATTAGCGGCCTGCGCGCCCTGCTCCCTAGCCTGCTTGGTGGCCTCCATGGCCTGCTGTGCGGCCTGGTTGGCAGCCTGCACACCTGCCTGCGCGCCTTGCTGGGTGGCCTGCGCCCCACGCTCTATATTGTCCTGGGCAGCCTGGGAGGCAATGTTGAGGATCTCCTGGTAGAACGAGAGCGCAGAGTTTAGGAACTCAGAGTAGACGTTCGTCCCCTCCTGCGAGAGCGTCTCGAAAGCCTCCCGCTGGCGCTGGTTCTGCTCCTGCAGGTTCTTAGTGGCCTCACGGGTACCCTCAGCCTGGTTGTGCACCTGCTCTATCCAGTTGTGGAAGAAGTTCCGCGTGAGCCTCAAGTTGCTCTCCTGCAACGCCACTGTCCTGTCAGCTAGCACCTTAAAGACCTGCTGGGCGGAGTCGGCCCACTGCTCTGTCGCTTGCTTGATATTCTGCGTCTGCTGCTGATCCATAATCTCCATATTCCTTCCCTAGCTGACTGTCTGGCTCCATGTTTGCACTGAGCTTGGAGACACAAGTGCACATAGTTTGGAGAAAGTTTTTCGTACCTACCGATACCTGCTGTGAAGGGTAACGATAACCACCGATGCCAAGGATAACCCGCCTTGTCTAAAGCTGCGTAAAGTTCGGGTAATGTCACGCTAATGCGATGTTAAAGATCTTTGCGCACCGACAATACGACGAACTCCGAGAATATTCCTGGCAGTTGCCGAGAAGGGGTCTTCTCGGCAATAGTTTGTTTCAAGAAGAGAAGAAGCCCGGACACCCTCAGGGATGTGGATGGGTATCGTCTACCCAGTGGACCTCCTCCGGCGACTCGGCGGGTGAAATGTCGAGGTTTACGACATAGGCTCCTGGTCGCTCCGCACCACGACGCAGGCAAGCGGTTCGTCCCGACTAGGAAGATGCCGGAGGAGATGCTGAAGCACGACAACGAAGTCTCCTCGACAGCGCAGACCTCCCCGGTCCCGCGGTGCTCCATGAGGGCATTGCCCTCCGAGTAGGTGGACTGGAAGAGCGCGAAGCCGTCGATCCGCCGGATGTCCGGGGCGACGCGAGGGGCGAACTCCCTCACGCGCGTACATGGCGTCGATGTCGCCGATTTACAGAGGTAGAGCACCCGCGTAATGTGGGCGCCCCTCGGGCGGGGTGACACAGGGTAGCACTCGCACAGTAGAATTGGTGTAGCCTCTGGCGAGGCTACACAGATGTGCCTGCCGATCTTATTGGACCGTAGCCGGCAAAGAGAGGAGTATACGTAGATGACTCTAACGATCGGGACCGGAC
>JAWWQA010000303.1:0-5071 GCA_033854695.1 Rubrobacteraceae bacterium | reverse complement strand
TGCGGAAACCGAGGTGGGCGTGGGTGTTGACCGCGCCAGGGATAATAGTGTAGCGAGGGAAGTAGCGGATCTCGACGCCGGGATTGTCGCGTCCAATCTCCCGGAGCGGACCGATGGCAGCGATGCGGCCGTTCTCGACGAGGAGGGCTCCGTCCCTGATCGAAGGAGCAGAGAGGGGCACGACGAGGCCCGCAGCGAAGATCCTGGTCCGCGGCGCGGGCACCGAAGTGGTCACTTGGGTCTCTTCGTTAGATGTCCTCGACTGATATGCCGGGCTCCAGAACCCGGTCGTAGAGGGTGGTGCGCTTGGCCGGCCGGAAGCCGCTGCGCTCGATGATGCTCCGGAGCTCTTCCTCTGTGGTGCAATACTCTGCTCCCGCTTCTTTAACGACGTTCTCCTCGATCATTATCGACCCCATGTCGTTACACCCGGCGTGCAGCGCTATCGAGGCGGTCTTCATCGGCTGGGTCACCCACGAGGCCTGTATATTCGCCACGTTGTCGAGGATTATGCGACTGATCGCGGTGGTCTTCAGGTAGTCGAGCGAGGTCGCCTTCTCGAAGTCCGGGTGCTTCTTGAGGTAAGTTGTGTTGTCCGGCTGGAAGGTCCAGTCGATGAACGCCGTGAAGCCACCTGTCCTGGCCTGGAGCGCCCGGATCTGCAACAGGTGCTCGACCCGCTCCTCGTAGGACTCGTCGATCCCAAACATCATAGTGGCGGTCGACTTCATCCCGAGCTTGTGCCAGGCCTCCATCACCTCCAGCCACGCGCCCGTCGAGTTTTTGGCCGGGGCTATACGGCCGCGCGTCTCGTCCGTGAGGATCTCCGCCCCACCCCCCGGGATGCTCATGAGCCCGGCCTTCTTTAGCTCCTTTAAGGTCTCTTCCAGAGACAAGTCGCTCTTGTCGACGAGGTGCCAGATCTCCGCCGGAGAGAGCGCGTGGACCTGTACCTCGGGAAACTCCTTACGAATCGTCCGGAAGAGGTCGGTTATGTACTCCATCCCGATATCCGGATGCAGCCCGCCCTGCATGAGAATGCCGGTCCCTCCGAGATCAACGGTCTCCTGTATCTTCTGCAGAACCTGCTCGTTGGTCAAGACGTAACCGTCGCCATTAAGCGCCTGGCGCTTGGTACGGTAGAAGGCGCAGAAAGAGCATGCCACCCAGCACACGTTCGTGTAGTTGATGTTTCGGTCCACGATGTACGTAACGATGTCGTTCGGGTGGAGACGGCGACGGATCTCATCCGCCTCCGCAGCGAGGTCGACAAAGTTCCGCTGAAAAAGCTTCGCAAGCTCCTTTTTGGCCTCCCGATCCTCTAGACCCGCGTCTAGCACACCCTTCTCCAGCAACGCGCTCGTCATGCGCTCACCTTCCCGTAGATCCCGGAGGCCAGAAGCTTATCCTCCGCCAGATACCTCTTCAAACCTTCCCCTTCGCGTACACCAACCCGGTAGCCGATGCAGGAAGAGAAGTACGTCTCCAAGTCCCCATCCGTCGCCGGGGCCCCACGCCGCCGCGCCTCGGCCACGACCACATCCAGGTGTTCATCCGCCCAGGCTACGGCTTGCGCTACCCGATCCGCCCAGAACCCGTATAGTGCCGGGTCCCCGCGTGAGGCCCACACCGCATAGACCATAGGAAGCCCCGTAAGCTGCTTCCACAGCGCGCCGAGGTCGTGAGTCTCCACGCCACCCATGCGCCGGACCTCGAGCGCCGTGTCCCCGATGAACAGCGCCGCGTCGTACTCGGCGAGCGCCCACTGAGGGCGCGTCGAGACCACCTCGTAGCGGGGCGTGGCGCCGTAGACGCGCTCCGACGCAATCCTCGTCAAAACCTGGCTCGTCGCGGACTCGCTCGTGAGCGCAACCCTTCGCACCTCTGAAAGCGGTAGACCCTTGCGGATAGCGAGCAGCACGCTCATCACCTCGCCATCCGAGGCTATGCCATAGCCCGGCACTCTCCTCAGAAGATCTCGGTTCTGTGCCCAGCTCGCCGACGATACGAGGCCCAGCTCGACCTTACCCGAGAGAAGCGCCGCGTTGGAGTCAGCAGGTGTGCCGCCTACCAGTTCCACTCCTTCGAGACCGCCGGTCTCTTCGAGGCCCAGCCTCAGGGGCAGGCAGTTCAGGTAGTCTATGAAGCCGACGCGAAGCATCTAGTACTCGCGCACCACGTTGAAGTCGGTATCGCGCTCCAGCGGTACCCGGTCTGCCTCCCGGATCATCTCGGCGAACCGGCTCTTCGTCATCGCCCCCTCGACGTGCTTTCCGCCGGCTGCGTTGATGATCTCTTCGTCCACCATGATCGTACCGTCCAGGTCGTCCGCCCCGAACGAGAGCCCGACCTGTGCGACCTCCGGGGTCTCTGTGACCCAGTAGGCCATGATGTGCGGGAAGTTGTCGAGCAGCAACCGGCCGATGGCGATGTGCTTCAGATCGTCGGCCCCGGTCGAGCGCGGCAGGTGCTTGAGGCGCGTGTTGTCCGGGTGGAAGGCGAGTGGGATGAAGGTCCTGAAGCCCCCAGTCCTGTCCTGGAGATCGCGCAGCCTGAGCATGTGGTCCACTTTGCTCTCCGGCGTCTCGACGTGCCCGTATAGCATCGTGGAGTTAGTTTTCATGCCCATGTTATGGGCGGCTTCGTGGACTTCGATCCATCGCTCCCCGGTGCACTTGGTACGGCAGATCGTACGACGCACCTCCCAGTCGAAGATCTCCGCCCCACCCCCCGGCAGGCTCCCGAGACCCGCCTCGCGCATGGTGCCCAGGACCCACTCTATGCTCTTCCCGGTCTGGTGGGTGAAGTGGTCGATCTCCACAGCGGTCCAGGCCTTGATGTGGATATCGGGGTACACACGGTGCAGTTCCCGGACGATGTCCAGGTACACGTCGAACTCCCAATCCGGATGTACGCCGCCAACGATGTGGAACTCACAGATCCCCGAGAGGTCTACCTTCGAGAGCTCGTGCAGGGTCTTCTCCGCGGGCCACTCGTAACCCTGCTCGTCACCCTTGCTGACCCTGAAGGCGCAGAACCGGCAGCGGTAGACGCAGATGTTTGTCGGATAGAGCCGGTACTTGTGCGAGAAGTACGCCTTGTCTCCATGAAGGCGCTCGCGAACGTGGTTGGCGAGACGTCCGATCTCCGTGACGTTGTTCGACTCGAAGAGTTTGAGCCCGTCCTTGAAGGAGAGCCGTTCTCCTGCGTAGACCTTTTCCCGGATCTCCGACAGATCCAACCTCGCTGGTACCCCAATCTCAAGCATCCCTACCCACCACCTCGCTAGCTATCGCTTCCAGGATGGCCCGCTCCGCCCCGTCAGGCAAGAGTGAGAGCCCTTCTATCGCCGCCTCGACTTCCCCCAATGCCCAGGTTTCCGTCTTCTTTATGGCATCCGTCGCAAGCACTGCCTCTATACCCGCTTCCAGCAGCTCCGGCTCCGGGTTCGGAGTCTCGAGCACACGCCGTATCGTAGCCGTGTCCCCCTCCTTGAGCGCGAATATCACCGGCAGCGTCATGGTTCCCTCGGCGAGGTCGGCGCCAACGCCCTTGCCCATGAGTCCCGGCTTACCCACCAAGTCCATCACATCGTCAGACATCTGGAAAGCCAGCCCAAGGGCCTGCCCGTAGGTCGCGAGCGCGTCTATCTGTTTGAGAGAGAGGCCACCCAAAGTGCCGCCTGCGACGCACGCCGCCTTGAAAAGTCCCGCGGTCTTCATCTGGATGTGCTCCAGGTACGCCTCAACTTCGACCGGGCCGCGTGAGCAGCGGAACTGCTCCAGCTCACCCGCTGCGAGACCCATTGCCGCCTCGGCGAAGGCACGCACCAGCCTTGGGTCCCCAATCTCCGCGAGACCGTGGAACGACTCTGCGAAGAGATAGTCACCAGTAGCCACCGCGACTTCGCGCCCGTACGTTGCGACGGTCGTGGGCTTGCCACGCCGGCTCTCGGCCTTGTCCACCACATCGTCGTGGATGAGCGTCGCCGTGTGCAGGACCTCGACGACCGTGGCTGCCTTTAGCAGCGCCGCACACTCCGGCTCACCCATTTTAGCGCTCAGGACCAGCAGGATCGGACGAAGCCGCTTGCCGCCCGCCGTGAGCGCCCCGAGCGCCGGCGCCAAGAGCACCTCCGGGGCGCGCCCGGCAACCTCGACGAGCAGACCCTCGACCCTCGCCACAGCTTCCGAGGTCTCGTCAGGGAGCGCAGCGCGTAGTTCTCGGGCGCTCTCAGCCAGGTTTCGTCCCGACGTGGAGTGTGATGATGCCGCCAGAGAACCCCCGCCATGTAACGTCTTGTAATCCATTACGCCTCATTATCTCAGCTAATTCGCCAGGTGCCACGAACTCTTTCACTGATTCCGGAAGATACGAGTATGCCCAGGCATCTCCAGAGACCCTGGCACCCAGCCACGGCACCATCCGGTCGAACCACAGCCCATAGAAGGTAGCAAAAAACCATCCTTTCGGTCGCGCTATCTCCAGGCAAAGCACACGTCCCCCCGGCACGACCGCCCGAGCCATCTCCGAAAAGAGCGCGTTCAGGTCCGGTATGTTCCGCGCTCCGTAGGCGATGGTCGCCGCATCGAAGGAGTTATCCTCTACCCCGATCAGGTTTGTCGCGTCCCCCACCCGGTACTCGACGTTCGACGCCGGCTGCCTCTTCGCAACCCTCAGCATCTCCTCCGAGAAGTCCACCCCGAGCACATATCCCCCAGGTCCTACCTTCTTCGCCAGGTCCCGTGTGAGACGTCCTGTTCCACATGCGAGGTCCAGCGCTCGTCCACCCGGCCCAAGCCCCGTCGTGTCCACCGTCTTCTTGTTCCAGATCCGATCTAAGCCGGCGCTCATGAGAGTGTTCACGAGCTCGTAGCGACCCGCGATACGGTCGAACATCTCCTGGACGAGTCGCGCCCGTTCCTCGCCGGTTGGCAGGCCGGCTTTCGTTGCCGGCCCCCTACCCGCGCCGCTTATGGCCCCACCTTTCGACCAGCTCGTGTCCCCTGATGCCCATGACGTCCAGTACCTTACCGACGACGAAATCTATCAGTTCCTCCATCGTCTGCGG
>JAWWQA010000302.1:0-6691 GCA_033854695.1 Rubrobacteraceae bacterium | reverse complement strand
CATTAAGACTGGCCACGACCGCTAACAAGCCGACGAGCTAAAATCACAGGCATGTGGAAGGAAACCGCGACGAAGGTGGATCGACGCCAGGCGCTGGTGCGAAGGATGGCTCTCTTTCTCGTGGTGCTCGTGCTCGTGCTCGCGGCGTATTTGTACGGGCGCTCCCAAAGCCCGGCGGGCGTCTCCGGGGAGAACAAGGAGAGCGTTGCCCTATTCGTTGAGGCTCTGAACACGATCCAGGAACACTACGTTGACCAGGGGGAGATTGATCCCAAAGAGCAGACCTACGAGGCCATAAAGGGGATGATCGGCTCTTTAGGTGACAAGGGGCACACACGCTTTCTGACCCCGGAGGAGACCGAGAAGAGCCGCGAGATGATCTCCAGCAAGTATGTCGGGATCGGGGTCCGGCTCAAAGATAAGGACGAGGAGGTCGTGATCTCTTCTCCTATACACGGCTCGCCCGCGGAGGAAGCGGGTATCAAATCTGGGGACGTTTTGGTAGCGGTGGACGGCGAAAGTGTGAAGGGAAAGGATTTCAAAGAGATCGGCGAGAAGGTCAAGGGACCAGAGGGGACCAGGGTAGATCTTACCCTGCTACGAGACGAAGAGGAACGCGAATTCTCTGTCGAGCGCGCCGAGCTCGAGGTGCCGGCCGCCTCCTGGAGCCTCATCCCCGGCACCGATGTCGCCCATCTACGGTTAGCGTCGTTCTCGGAGAACAGCGCTGCGAAGCTCGAAGAGGCGATCGCCGAGGCCCGGCAGGCCGGAGCAGAGCGTTTCGTGCTGGATCTCAGGGACAACCCGGGGGGATTGGTGGATCAAGCTCAAGAGATAGCCGCGCAGTTCCTCCCGGCCGGGAGCAGCGTCTTTATCCGGAGAGACGCCGACGGTGGAGAGCAGGAGACAAAGGTCCCCGACGATAACGAGCCCCTGGACGTCCCCCTGGTGGTCCTGGTGAACAAGGGATCCTCTTCGAGCGCCGAGATCTTAGCTGGAGCGCTCAGGGATAACGACCGGGCGAAGGTCATCGGCGAGACTACCTTCGGCACCGGGACGGTACTCAACGAGTATGCCTTGAGCGATGGCTCGTCCATCTTGCTCGGCATCGCCGAGTGGCTGACCCCGAACGGGGACTCTATCCGGGGGGCCGGCATCGAGCCCGACATCGAGGTCGAGCTGGAGGAGGGACAGGAGCCCCGCACGCCGGATGAGACCAAAGACCTCTCCAAGGAGGAGATCTTCGAGGAGGACGCACAGCTGGAACGTGCCTTTGAAGCCCTGCAGCAGGAGTAAAGTCTCTTATCCCGGGGTAAGGAGCAAGTTGTGAGTTTGATGCGACGGGCCGCGAACGGTGCTCTCAGTGGACTCGTGGGTACACTGGTACTTACCGGATTTCGCGAGGTGCTGGCCGCCATCGACCTCGTTGGCGTCACCGCTCCGCAGCAGGTCATCGGAAAGCTGGAGGAGATCGGTCTGCTGGACGGATGGTCGCCTGAGGCCCGACAGGCCTTGACCGCAGCCGCGCATCTGGCCTACGGCACCGGGATCGGGACGGCTTGCGGTCTTTTGCGCCGGAAACGGGGCGGGACAGCGGAGGAGATGGCCGTAGGTTCGGCTCTAGGGATTCTGAGCTGGGGAGCGGGGTGGTCCGGCTGGCTGCCGCTCGCAGGGATCCACGAACCACCGTGGGAGGAGCAAACCCCGAAGGTGCTCTTGCCGGTCATCGACCACGCCGTCTATGGGGCCGCCTGGGGGCTTGTGTACAGGGCCGTGAGAGCTGGCCGGGTTTAAACGTCTCGTTTCTCCGGGTACGTTTCGCCAAGGAAGCCCAGGTAAAAGGGCGGACGGGTCGCGTCGTCCGCCGTGTCTTCTAGTAATATGGGGTCGTCGGACAGAGCCTGGCGACCCTTAGGCGTATAAGGGAGGTCCACTTTGAGCATCGCGATAGTGTCGTTGCTCGTACTCGTCGTCGTCGCCATAGTGGCGATACCAATTCTGATCCAGCTCTTCGGTTCGGCGGCACGCCGCAATCCGAACCGGGCCGAAAACGAGGAAGATCGGGAGCGCCAGGAGCGCGAGAGCAGGGAGCAGAACAGGTAGTCGAACCTCCCGAGCCAGAAGAGGCGTGTCGCATGATCCCTGATGATCCTGCTTACGCGATTCCGGCTCGGATAGCCGGGGTACGTGAGGCAGGAGGGCGCGTGGTCTTCACCAACGGCTGCTTCGATCTCCTACACCCCGGCCACGTCTCCTACCTGCGGGCGGCGCGTTCTCTGGGTGACGCGCTCGTCGTCGGCCTCAACTCCGACGCCTCGGTTCACAGGCTCAAGGGCACATCCCGTCCTGTCGTCCCCGAAGGAGATCGAGCCGTCGTGCTCGCCGCCCTCGAATTTGTCGACGCCGTAGTTCTCTTTGGCGAAGACACGCCCGTGCGCCTCATGCGCGAGCTGAAGCCCGCCGTGTACGTCAAGGGCGGCGACTACAAGGTCGAAGACCTTCCCGAGGCCAGAGTCGCCGCGGAGATCGGAGCAGAAGTCAGAATCATCCCGTTCGAACCTGACTACTCGACGACTGCCTTGATCGAGAAGATAACAAGCATGGCCATCGCATCCGATGGGCGGCATTCGGGATAAAGGCTCGTTGTTATTCAGCGGAAGCTGAAAGCTAATCCAACAGATCGCGCAGGCTGGCGGCGTGTGGGCTGCTCTTTATCTTGGCAAGAGCGGTGAGCTGTATCTGGCGGATGCGCTCGCGGGTTACGTCGAAGCGCTCGCCGACCTCTTCGAGGGTCTTGGGTTGGCCGCCGGTGAGACCGAAGCGATATTCGAGGACCATGCGCTCGCGCTCGGGGAGGCTACCCAGCGCCTCCTGCATCCGGCTCTTCAGCAACGAGGTCTTGGCGAGGTCATGGGGAGTTTCGGAGTCCTCGTCGGCGATGAAGTCACCGAGTTCGGAGGAGTGGTCCTCACCAACGGGAGTTTCAAGAGAGATGGAGCGGCGGCTGACGCGGCGGATGCGTACGATCTCCTCGACGTTTATCTCCATCGCCATCGCGACCTCTTCGTCGTCGGGGTCGCGGTTGAGTTCCGCTGCCAGAGAGCGCTGCACCCGGTAGTATTTGTTGATCTTCTCCACCATGTGGACGGGGACGCGGATCGTACGTCCCTTGTCGGCGATGGCACGAGTGACGGCCTGGCGGATCCACCACGTCGCGTAGGTCGAGAACTTGAAGCCCTTGCGGTAGTTGAACTTCTCGACGGCCCGCATCAGCCCGATGTTACCCTCCTGGATCAGGTCTAGCAACGAGACGCCGCGGCTGGCGTACTTCTTGGCTATCGAGACTACGAGCCTCAGGTTAGCGCGCGTCAGGTGGGCCTTGGCTTTGCGGTCGCCGCGCTCGACGCGCTTGGCTAGATAGACCTCCTGCGCCTTGGTGAGTAGGGGCGTCTTGCCGATCTCGTCCAGGTACATCTGGACGGCGTCGCCGGTGTAGCGGCTGCGCAAGTCGCCTTCGAGGACCTCCTCGACGAGCTGGGCGTCCTCTTCTTCGTGGTGGAGGGTGTCGTTCAGGAAATCCGCGTCGACGACCTCGACGCCGTGCTCCCGGAGGAGGCCGTAGACCTGTTGGATCTCCTCGGTGGAGAGGTCCACTTCCTGGAGCAGGTCGAGGACTTCGCTGGACTCCAGAGTTCCGGTCTCCTGGCCGGCTTCGAAGAGTTCCTGGATCTCCTCTATGTCCCGAAGGTCACGTTGGGGTTGCAAATTCTCCTCTAGATCCGGCTTGAAACTCTCGCCTTACTCAGACGTAATATATCTGAAACGATCCAAAGATCAACGGTGCCGCACGGCGGGAAGGGATGTTCTATGCTGGGATTGAGAAATTTGTATCGAGTTTTCCACGAATCTCGGGCCGCAGCCCGCAAGCACTCGACCCTGGCCGTGGCGGGAAATCTTCCCGAGGCCGGCGTGCTCGCAGACCTGCTGGACGCCCAAAGAAGCCTCGCAGGAGCCGAGATACTCCTCACCGTCATCGGCGCACGAAACGGCGGGGTCGAGGTCTCTATCTCGGGTGAAGCCGTCGAGGACGCGCAAACGATCTCCCTTTCGTCTGTAACCGAGGAGACGGTCATCCGGGAGCTCGCGCCGCGCGTCGCGCACTCTCTGGACGAGGACTATCTGGTCTCATTGGGTCGCGGTTATCCTGTTTTCAGGCGCGCGGTGTGCGAGGAGATCATCCACAAGAACGCTCGCCAGAACGCTGTTATAGGGGCGCTCCCTATCCCGGGCGCGGATATGCCTGCCATCACCGCCAACCAGGGCCGGATGGTACTCGGTATAGCCGCGGTCTACGGTGAGGAGATGTCACTCGAGCGGGCGCGGGAGCTGCTCGGGGTGCTTGCCGCGGGTTTCGGTCTCCGGGCTCTTAGCAGGCAGGTCGTGAAGCTCATACCCGTAGGGGGTTGGGCGGCCTCCGGGTCCATCGGCTACGCGGGCACCCTGGCTATGGGCCGGGCTACCATTCTGTACTTCGAGCGTGGCAAGAAGGAGGTCAGCGAGGGAGAGTGGTCTGAGATCCTGCGCCGGGCCCGTAAGGAAGCGAAGCACTTCCTCTCGCGCATGCGACGACGGTGAGGCCGAAAGCTGGCGCGTTCGGCCTCACCGTCAGCTATCAGCCGTCAGCTATCAGCTTTTTGCTCCGCAGTGCTCGCAGCGTTATCCGAGGCAGAGGTAACCAGCTTTCGAAGAGGCTAGCGAGGATACCGAGCAGCGGCGCGGCAAACTGGAGTAGGATACGAATGACCTGCGGTGGCTCCATTCCTCACTCCGGCGCCACTTCCCGGCGTCTTCCCTCGGCGCTGGACCCGTCGAATATAATGGCTGGCATGTCCTCGAGCCCGTTACGGATGCTGCATACCGTACGTGGCGCACTGGCGACCTTGAGAAAGGTTGGGCTCCGGACGTTGCTGGCGGTGACGGCCGCGCAGGCGACGCTGGTAGGGGTTCTGGCCGCGATGGCCGAGATACGGAAGCGTCGAGCGGGGCCGAAAGAGGGTTTCCCGTGGGAGGACCAGCCTGAGATCGAGCTGAAGAGCGGCGGCCTGCTGAAGCTTTACCCTTATGGAGTCCAGCTATACGAAGCGATGCTCGAGGAGATAGAGGGCGCCAGGCACCATGTCTTCCTCGGTACGTTCATCTGGAAGGGAGACGAGGTTGGACGTCGCTTCGTGGAGGCGCTTGCTCGTAAGGCGCGCGAGGGGGTGCGAGTGTGCGTTATCTTTGACGGGCTGGCTAACGTCGTCGTGCCCCCCTCATTCAAGCGTTTTCCGGAGGAGATCCACACGCTTCACTTCCGCCCCTTGTGGGGACCGGCAAACCTCGCGGATCCGCGGAACATCTTCAGGTACCATCGTCACCTACTCTCGGTGGACGGACGAGTGGCTTTCCTGGGCGGCTACAACATAGGCTCCCTTTACGCCGCGGGCTGGCGCGACACGCACGTGCGTGTCCGGGGCGGCGAGGCTCACGAGGCGGAGAACGACTTCGTGGACTTTTGGAACGCGCATCGTTCCCCAGACCTCCCCAGTATCGCTCCTGTTGGCCAGCGCTCTTGGAACCCGGGCACTGTCTTCCACCGCAACGACCCTTACCTCAGGATCTTCCCGATCCGGGCTATGTATATCGAGGCGATGGATCGAGCGAACAGTCACATATACCTTACGCACGCCTACTTCGTCCCCGATCGGGCGATGCGGGCCGCACTCATCGAGGCAGTGAAGAGGGGCGTTGACGTGCAGGTGCTCCTGCCCCGCGAATCAAACCACGTAACCGCCGACTGGCTCGCCCGCCGTCACTTCCGGGAACTCTTGCGCTCTGGTGTGCGAATCTTCAGGTACAAGCACATCATGATTCACTCGAAGACCGCGACTATCGACGGGGTGTGGTCCACGGTGGGCACGGCCAATATCGACCGGCTGAGCTTGTTGGGGAACTACGAGATCAACCTCGAAGTCTACAATGAACGCTTCGCCGCCCAGATGGAGAGAATGTTCGAGCTCGACAAGACGAACGCCGAGGAGCTGACCTTGGAAGAGTGGGAGGGACGCCCCTTCCCCGCCAAGATAGTCGAGCGAGCTCTCGCCACCCTGAGACCGCTGGTGTGACAGCTTTGCTGTCAGCTATCGGCCTTCAGCAGTTAGCAATCAGCTAAGAGTTCGTGAAAGGAGTTCCGTGTTGGGAGCTGAAGAACGTCTTTTATGGTCGTTTTGGCTCTCTGTCCTGTGAAACAGCTGCTCCTTCTCTGGGAAGACCTGCGCACCGCTGAGCAAGAGCTGAAAGCTGAGAGCTGACGGCTGAAAGCTAAGTATAATGAGAAGGTAAGCTCTTGTTCCGCAGGGGAGGAAGCGTTTGGCGAGGTGGCGGCTCCTTGAGCCCGAGGCGGACGTCGTCTCGGAGCTCGCGCGGGTGGCAGGAATAGACCTTCTTTGTGCCCGTGTCCTGGCGAATCGCGGGGTAACCTTCGAGGCCGCGCCGGGATTTCTCTCGCCTTCATTAAAGACCGTCGGAGCTCCGAAGGAGGAGGCGTGGCGCGTGGCAGCCCGGCGTGTAGCGCGAGCCATCAAGGACGGCGAGCGGATCGGGGTCTTCGGCGACTATGACACCGACGGTATCACCTCTGCGGCAGTTCTTT
>JAWWQA010000301.1:0-6887 GCA_033854695.1 Rubrobacteraceae bacterium | reverse complement strand
CGCCGCCGATGAGCGGGGCACCAGCGCACAGCCCCAGGAACGCGGCGTCGAGACTGGAGATGCCGCCGGTTCTCGGCAGAGCCCTGGGTGTGGCGTTGGGTCGCTGCGCGGCCCTGGCGTCGGCCATATTAGAGACCGGCTTGGGCTCGGATCTTACGGCCCAGACTTGAGTCCCACTGGTCAGGACCTGAGCACCACTGCTCTTGCGTTGAGCGGCCTTGAGGTTGGTGTTCGACTCCTTGGGTTGCTGGCCTGTTACGATCTGGAAGATGACCTGCCGGCAGTCCACAACCAGCTGGGGGGTTAGCGTGATACTGCCGCCGCCCGCTAGCTCGACCTTGTCGGCCTCTGAGTTATCCTGGAGCACCCCCTGCTGGTTTAGCGAGTTACCCGTATTTGCCGCTTGCAGAATCCCGATGCACATGTTCACGTTGTCACCAGTGTTGCTGATGCCAATCGACTGATCTACATTGCCGCTATTGGCTTCCTGATCCGAGACCTGCTTGGGATCGCCCGTCTTGCCCGCGTGGTCGTTCGTGTCCTTGTTGTCCCCCGTCTTGTCGCCGCTGTTGGTTTCCTGGTCCTTGGCAATCTTCTCGTCGCTGTTGGCTTGCTGGTCCTTGGTATCCTGGGTGGCGGTATCGTTACCAGTGTCCTTGACGGTCTCGCTTTCGTCTGTGGCCTCGGCGATACCGTTACCTGCATCACCGGCGGTGTCGGGACTCGTGTGTTCGGCAGGGGGGGTGTCGTTGCTCGTATCCTGGGAGGGAACCTTACCGCTGTCCGCTACCTGGTCCTCGAGCGGCGGGAGACTACGTGCCGGATCGCAGGAGACATCCGCGCCCGCTGCCTTCAGCGTCGCACAGTCCAGGAGAGTTTTTGGACCCTCACCGGGAGCCCCACCGATGGTTGTTCCAGGAGGACCCTCGCCGGGAGGTCCACCGACACTCGTGTCCGGACCGTTCACCGGAACGTCCTCTGCCAGAGCGGGGGCGGCAGCCAGTGCTGTCGCCAGCAACGCCGTCAACACCATAAGCTTCTTCATGCCATTACTCCTTCTCTCCTGGGACTCCACGAAGCTAAGAGAAGCTTCTCAGCCCCCTTACGGGCTCGCGTCCTCCAAACGTATGATTTCGGTCGCCCAGAAGTATGATCTTCGCCTCGGACACTCTCGAGATGCCCGCGCGAGACGTACCGGCATGGTCCGGCCTTCGAACGCTATAGGCAACCCGACCTCCGGGGTGCGAGCTCTCCGGTCGAAACCCTTTTAATTCTTCCTTAAAGACTCCGTAGGAAGTATTTCGATACCTACATGAAACGCCTGGGGCTCGTCCGAATTTGCTGATCCACAACAAATAGAGTAATGGTTACGCAGCAGCCCCCATATTTGGCTGGATTCTCAGCGATTGTAATGGTTTGACGGCTTCTCTGAGCATCAACGAAGGACCGGGCAAGGGTAAGATGTCGTCGAAGTCGTAGATAGAGACCCACGACGGGCCAGTATAGAAGCCCGAGATATGTCTTGGATCTGGGATTAGGGCATGGTTAAGGACAGGTGCACAAGTCAGGAAGTGGATCGGAGGTTCGGCATGAAGGGCGGTGCCGTCTGCAGGGGCATCCGGAGGGGTATCTTCGAGCATGGCAAGCACCCGGATGTGTGGGACACGTGGTGGGGGACGTTAGCGGTATGAGCCCTGAAGCGACGGCAGCCTTGTACGGCGTGTTGGCGGGTGGGATCATCGTGGTAGCGGGTGGCGTGCTCGCCACGCTTGGCATCCTTACGGGCGCGTTCATCGAACGCCGCCTAAAAGAGCGCAACAAGGTGCGCTGCGTAGTATCGGGCTGGGATATGACTGAGGCCGAACCGCTAGGTTGGGCCGCATGCTCGTTCGAAGTCGAGCTGTTTAACGAGGAGGCCTCGCCGACGGGGCTCCGCGGCATCCGTGTAGAGTTTCTTCGGGACGGTGAGCGGCCGGCGGTTGGTCGCCTCAGGTTGCCGGCTTCGACCGACGTATTGTGGGTGCTGAACCTGCAGCCCCAGCGATGGGAGCGTGTGTCCCTGCATGCCTTCTTCGAAGGCGAAGAGGCGCGGGAAGTGGCAGGCTTTCGGCGGGCCGATTTCGTTGGCTACTTCCCCAGCGGCAAGGAGTTCCGGCGGAAGATCATTGAACGTAAGGACTTCGTCGCCGCTCGCAAGAAGAAGCACTTTAGCCGCAAGACCTATGCCCCGTGGTGGCGCAGATCGGCCGTCAGGAACGAGTCGTAAAGGAGTACGGCGGGCTTTATTGAGAGGACGAACTCGCCGTTGGCGGGCAAGCTCCCTGGATTCTTTTGGTGATTCGCTTGAGAGTAGGAGAGTAAAGGTGCGGGGCATTGGGGGCGGCGACCGGTATGTATCTGAGGACCCGCAAGGAGCGAAAGGTGAAGCCATGGGGAAGATCGAGGACCGAAGCCGGCTCCTCGAATCGTACCTGCGCGGCCTGACGGATCACCGCAACAACCTGAACGAGTACCTGGTTCAGCTCGAGAAGGAGCGCGAGGACCTGGAGCGGGAACTGAGGGAGCTGAACCGCAGGATCGAAGCGAACGAAGAGAAACGGAAGCAGGTGGGTTGCTACATCAAGGAGATACCGCGACTGCGCGACAAAACGCTACGCTCTTTGATGAGGGAAATGGAAGATTTGGAGGACGAGTAACCCGGGAGGACGGCAGCGCTCGCCCGAGCCGCACGTTGGCTCAAACTGCACCAGGCGATTATGCCGGAGTTGACGAAATTATGGAGAAAATTCCTGCACACCGTGGGGGTTAGGAGCGGGCTTCTTCGGCGAGGACTCAGAAGTTCCTCGCGCATTGTTCCTAGTAGATCCGCGGGGAGTGGGTACCATATGTGGGGAGCAGTGCAGGGCTTGCGGGGACGGGTTAACCTTGTCGGCATGGTGGTGAGCATGACGAGCGGAGGTAGGATCATCCTAGGGATAGACCCGGGGACAGCGACGATGGGGTGGGGAGTGGTGCGCCAGGAGGGGAATCGCCTCTCCTACGTGCAACACGGTGCCATCGTCACGCCACCCAACTGGGAGATGCCACGCCGGTTGAGCTGGCTCTTCGATGGGGTTACGGAGCTCGTGAAGGGGTATCGGCCGGAGACGGTAGCTATCGAGGAACTCTTCTTCAACACCAACGTGACCACGGCGATGACGGTTGGCCAGGCGCGGGGGGTGGCGCTCCTGGCGGCGTACAGGACAGGCGTTGAGATCGCCGAGTACACGCCGTTGCAAGTCAAGCAGGCCATAACATCCTACGGGCGGGCGGAGAAGCGGCAGGTGCAGGAGATGGTCAAAACGCTCTTGAACCTGCGTGAGATCCCACGCCCCGACGACGCCGCCGATGGCCTCGCCATCGCCATCTGCCACGCTTTCTCTTCCCGAATGGGGGGACGCAAGGTGGGGGTGGGGAAGTAGTCTTTTATGCGGGATAATTAGGCGATGATCGAAAGACTTCGCGGACAACTGGTAGAGAAGGATATGGAGGGCGTCGTCGTGGACGTCGGGGGCGTGGGCTACCGGGCCTCAACCTCGACGAACACGCTTCGGGCGCTGCCGCCTCTTGGCGAGGAGTGCGTGCTGCACACCCGGATGGTCGTGCGGGAGGATGCGATGCTCCTGTTTGGCTTCGCCGGTAGAGAGGAGCGGGCGGCATTCGATTCCCTGACGGCGGTGAGCAAGGTCGGGCCGAAGCTAGCGCTGGCGATCCTGTCGACGATGCAGCCTCAGGAAGTCGCCGAGGCCGTCGGGCGCGGCGACATAGTGAAGCTCGCGTCGGTACCGGGGCTCGGCAGGAAGACGGCCGAGAGGCTGGTGCTGGAGCTGCGGGGGAAGAACCTGGCGGCGTTCGAGCCGGGGATCACCGGCGGTAACACCGGCGGTCCGTACATGGAGGCGCGAGAGGGGCTCATGACTCTAGGCTACTCCGTCGACGAGGCGGACACGGCCTTGCGTGAGGTGCCGCCGCAGGATTCGGTCCAGAAGTATATGAAGGAGGCTCTGCGACGGATAAAGGGCGCGCGTTGAGCTCGGAGAACGAATTCAACGGTATGGAGGAGATGGACGACTTCACGGTGCGCGCCGGGCCACAAGATGAGTACGGTCCTACCGAGGACATAACGGGGGCGGCGAATGCGGACCGGCCGCTGGACCCCGGGGAGGATTTGGAGGGCGACGAGCCTACCTTAAGGCCACGTTCGCTGGGCGAGTTCATCGGGCAGGAGGCGCTCAAGGAGAACTTGAGGATTTTCGTGGAGGCGGCCAAGAGGCGGGGGGAGCCGCTGGACCACATGCTGCTCGCGGGGCCGCCGGGACTCGGAAAGACGTCGCTGTGCCGGATACTCGCGGGAGAGATGGGGGTGGGGATCTCCATAACGAGCGGGCCGAGCCTGGAGCGGGCGGGGGACATGGCGGCCATTCTGACCTCGCTCGAGGAGAGGGACTTCCTGTTCATAGACGAGATCCACCGCCTCAACAGGCAGATCGAAGAGGTCCTCTATCCGGCGATGGAGGACTTCGCCATGGATATCGTGCTCGGCCAGGGACCATCGGCCCGCACGATCAGGATGGACGTGCCACACTTCACGCTCGTCGGCGCTACGACGCGCACGGGTTTGATGACCAAGCCCCTCCTGGACAGGTTCGGTTTCAGCGCCCGGCTCGACTACTACGCCCCTGGGGACCTCAAGAAGATCGTAGTAAGGAGCGCCAGGATACTGAAGATCCCGATCACCGACGCCGGCGCCGAGCAGCTCTCGACCCGCAGCCGCGGTACCCCGCGTATCGTCAACCGGCTCTTGAGGCGCGTCCGCGACTACGCCGAGGTAGTCGGCGACGGGACGATAGACGAGGAAACGGCGAAGGCAGCGCTCGCGATGCAAGGCGTAGACGACCTCGGGCTCGACCGGATCGACCGGGATTACCTAGGCCTCGTCATCGAGAAGTTCGAGGGCGGCCCCGTGGGAGTCGGTACGATCTCCGTAGCTCTCGGCGAGGCGCGCGATACGGTAGAGGACGTCTACGAGCCGTACCTCTTGCAGAGTGGCCTCATCCAGCGCACCAGCCGGGGCCGCATCGCCACGAAGCGAGCCTACGATCACCTGGGCCTCTCTCTGCCGCGCTAGGAGCGCTCGACTAACAGAGCTGCCGGGGGCGTCGTACGTTCCATCGTCACGCCGAGCGGTCTGTCTTCGGGACCGCCCATCGAGTAGTCGGCGAACGGGGTGCCGAGGCAGGTTTCGAACCGCTACTCGTCTCATTTACCTTCGCTTCTTCCTCGGTAGCTAGATCTTCGGGTGGCTTATAGCCGAGGCGTCTCGCGCTACAAGGGACGAAGAGAGACGGAGCGGTCGGTTTACCGGATCACCCAGATGGAGACGCCGATCTCCAGTTTCTCCCAGGCGCTATCTGTCGTAAGCACCGGGAGGGATAGCTCTTTGGCCACGGCAAGGCAGGCCCGGCCCGCCAAAGAGAGCCCCAAGGAGTGAGTCTCGGGCCAAAGTTCGGCGGCGGCTTCGGCGCCCTCAGCGGTGAAAGGAAGGATCACGAGCCCCAAAGCCTCAAGGTCACCTCTGAGCCCCTCCCAATCGGCTCCCCGGGCCAGGCTTTTCTGCACTACCTCCCCCCAGTTCACACTGGAGATAGAAGCCTCTCCCAGCTCAGGCTCTACCAACTCTCCACCAGGCTCGTCGTGCAAAAACGCAAGGAGAGCCGAAGCATCAAGCACACAAGAAGAGGAGCCGGCGAAAGCAAGACTCACCCTTCGAGCTCTCGTTCGGCCTCCTTGCGACGCTCCGCGATCAACTCATCCGAGAGTCGAACCTCCCGGGGAACACCTGCGAAGCGCCGCCGCACCCGGGACAGGATGTTCGCTCGCTTCTCAAGGACTATCCGGCCATCCTCTAACCTGGCCACCAGCGTATCCCCAGGCTCGATCTCGAGCGCCCTCCTCAGTCCCGCGGGAATGACTATGCGGCCCTGCGGCCCCACATTCACTTTCTTTTGCTCCGAAGTTTTTGCCATAATATCTTTAGTGTGCCACAAAACAGTGCCGTGTGCCAGCTCTTCGGGAACCTATTGTTTCCTGATCCGGGTTCGACGGAACCAGCCACTACTCGATCGTGCGGGCGCCCATCCGAGTCCGGGAACGCAACTCCAGCTTCTTTAGGACCTGCCAACGTGGGCTGCCAACGTGGGGAGCAAGGAATCTTGCTCGTGGCGTAGTAGGGCTCCCAACCCCACCGCCAGGGCGACGCAGAACACCGTCACTTTGCCTATCCGTGACGCTTGTCACCAACCATAAGCGCTATAGAAGGCGCTTCTTAGCTGGCTCTTAGCTGGAGGGCCAAAGGTTGCCATGGCCGTGTAGACTTAATTGGCGAAACGAGGAGGCTGCGGAGGTGTTCGCGTGGAAACGGTGAAAAGTCCACTGGAGCAGAGGGTGCTTCTCAGGAACGTGTCCTGGGAAACCTACAAGCGGCTCCTGGAAGAGCGAGAGGAGCGCCAGTCGCCACGCTTCTTCTACGACCGGGGGGTGCTTGAGATTGTGAGCCCGTCTACCGAGCACGAGGAGATCGCCGACCTCATCGCGTTTTTGGTCCGGGAGCTGGCGGCGGAGTGGGAGATAGACGTGCGCGTTGCCGGTCACACGACGTTCAGGCGCGAGGACCTTTCACGTGGCTTCGAGCCCGACGGCAGCTTCTACCTCTCAGAGAACGCCGCACGCGTGCGGGGCAAGGCGAATATCGACCTGGATGCGGGGGACCCTCCGCCCGACCTCGTCGTCGAGGTGGACCGTACGAGCCAATCGCTGGACAAGCTCCCGATCTACGCCCGGCTCGGTGT
>JAWWQA010000300.1:0-4283 GCA_033854695.1 Rubrobacteraceae bacterium | reverse complement strand
CGGGGTAAAGTCCTTGAACTCGGGGCGCACTTCGCCGCCCAAGATCTGATTCGCGAGTTCGTCAGCGAGCAGCGGCGACTGGTGCAACCCGTCACGGTATGTGCCCGTCATCATCCACAGGCCCTCTGCGTCCGTTGGCCCTATGAGTGGGAAGCCGTCGAGTGGGACAGGACGATTGCCCACCTGGACGCGTTGGATTCCGCCCTCGGAGAGATCCGCGTGTAGCTGGCGCACTGCGCACCCAAGCAGGAAGGTCAGGTCGCTGATGGCCGCAGTCGTACGAGGCTCTTCGGAGATGATGTTGGTCGCACCGAGGTAAACCACGCCCGGTGAACGGGGTACGATATGCAGGCCGCATGCGAAGGCCCGATTAGGGGTCCGGATGACCGTCTCCGGCACGGTCCCATCCTCCGTCTCCACTAAAGCGGAGACGCCGTACCCGCTCACCATCGGCGGTACCCGGGATGCAAGATCAGGCAACCCCTCGAGCAGCTTGTGGGAGCGGGCACCCGCCGCGAGGACGGTGACATCTGCCGAGATACTGGTTCCTGAAGCTAGAACAACTCCCCGAACCACGCCTTCCCCCGTCTCATCGGCGTCGAGGCGTGCGACCAACTCGCCTAGCAATTGTCCGCCAGACTGGACGAAGGCCGTCTCCAGGCAGCAGAGCAAGAGCGCGGAATCCACCGAATGCTCGCCCGGGATGAATATGGCGGACATCGGCCTCGACGTCGGCTCAGGCCGGAGCCAGTCCAGCTCAGCGGCGTCGATGTCCTCAAACGCGGTGTCGTACTCTTGCAAGGCGCTGCGGATCGCGCGGTAGTTGTCGGTGTCGACGCCTGGCACCCCAACGGCGTTCAGCATGACGACCGTACCGCTCTTGTTGCGCAGCGAGGCGGCGGACGATCCGGTCTCGTCGATCAGCCCGTCCGCCCAATTGTCCCAAAGCTGGGTAGCCTGCACGTCCATCTCGAGCTTGGCGCGCCCTTGGGCACTCTCCAGCAGGCTGGACGTGACTTCTCCAAAGCACCCATTCATGGCCCCCGCGGCTACCGAGGCAGACCAGGGTCGGGTGGGGTGGCCGCTCACGGCCACCCGGACCCCGCGGCGCGCCAGGACCAGCCCTAGCGAGAGGCCAAGCGCTCCGTTCCCGACCACAATAACGTCGAAGGATCGACCGTCAGCGACAGTGTACGAGTGCCCGCTAGGAACCCCCAGGTTGTTATTCTGATGTTCCTGCCTTAGTAAAATTGGCTTTCGTCGTCTTCTCACTTCTTTCTCCTTTACGCTTTTCTACTAAGGAGAAATCTTAGGAGGGGGGGTGTCCCGCTGTCATGGGACCAGCGTCCCGATCCCTCGGGAAATCTCGTCCCGATTTGTCCCGGCTACTGCCTAAAGGGCTTCCATGCTATTTCAGCGGTAGTGGTCCGAAAACGTGTTTACCTTAGCCAGAAGCCACTCTTCTACGGTGGCCAGCCGAGGGTGACAACCTCTCTGACGTCGGGCCAGGTGTAGGCCACTGCCTCCAGCTTGGCCCCGCCGGAAAGATGGGGTTTTGGGGGTTCTAGAGATAGTGGAGAAGTGCACCGGCAGCCAGCGTCAGCGCCGCGTATACGAGAAGAACGGAAGCTTTCGTGATGTCGTCTGTTACCTCGTGGAAGGCACCCACCCCGACTCCACTGCTACTCTCATCGAAGAGGCCGGTAAACACAGTAAGAAACGGCGTTGACCGACCATTAGGCGTAGCGGCGGCCATAGCCGAGGCATCGAGGTCGGGCGAGACGGAGCTTGGGCGGTGACTTTGCTGCGCTCCCGGGCGTCAGCCTTCGCTGTCGTCCTCGGCACCCGGCGCCGGCGGCAGTTCCTCGAACATCCGCGCGCAAATATCGGACAGGGGGGCAAGGTTGCCGCCGAGAAGTACCTGTACCTCGTTGAGCGAGGCGGCAAAACTGGCCTCGTCCTCGCCGTTCGCCAGCCCTACCAGCCGGTCGACGCCGCGCCGCAGCGCCGCCAGGGCAGCGGGCGCCTGCGGGTTACCCGTCTGGATGTCCCAGTAGACCTCGGGCACCCCGGAGGCGATCCTTGCCAGCATTGCGAGAAGGGTGAGATGCGGTGGTGGCGCCAGCGCGCACAAATCTTCAACGTCGGGGCCGAGCTCTTGCAGGGCGAAGCCAAAAGCCAGGGCGGCACCATGAGTGGCCGCCTGCATTGCGGCGGTCAAGCGATCATGCTCGTCGGCCCCGACCGGCACGACTCGGGCTCCCCACGAAGACAGGAGTTTCTGCAGCGCACGGGCCCGAGGGCCGTCCACCAGGGTGCTCACCGCGACGGGCCGTCCGGCCATGCCCAGCGAAGGATGGAACATGGGATTGAGGCTTAATACCTCGACGTGGCGGACCTCCCCACGCACCAAGTTAGCGATACGGCTCTTCACCGACAGGGTATCCGCCAACAAGGCGCCGCGACGCATCGTCGCGGTCAAGGGCGCGACGGCGGCGAGCGCAACGCGCTCGGGCACCGCCAGCAGGACGAGGTCGACCTGGGCCACTTCCCGTGCGACCTGACCACGAAGAGCGGTGATGTCGCCTCGTTCGTAACGTACCCGTGGGATCTCATCACCCGTGGCCGGAAGGTCGGTATCTACCGATGTCACCGAGACACCCGAATCTACCAGCAAAGCGGTGAACATGCCGCCTACCTGGCCATTACCGCCGGCCACTACACAACGCGCGATTTCAGTCACAATAGGGGCTTCGTCCATCGATTTGATAGTAGGGAACGCCGACATCTTGTCTACGTCCCCCCTACAGCTGCCGGCCGCGATTCCAACGGGTGCCGGAGAGCGGTCGCCGAGATGGCAGCGTTCGTGGCCCTTGCCTTCACTAGCGTCTCGTCGAACTCTTCTTCGGGATCGGATAGCGCTATGATAGCACCCCCGACCCCGAAGGTGAGTCGCTCGGGCGTAGCAACTATCGTGCGGATGACGATGTTGAGGTCCGCGGCGCCGCCGAGGGCGAAGTAGCCGAGCGTCCCAGAGTAGACACCCCGGGGACCCGCCTCCAGTCGATCGATGATCTCCATGGTTCTGATCTTCGGGGCGCCGGTCATCGAGCCACCGGGGAACGCGGCTCTGACACAGTCGACCGCGGAAACGCCGGGACGCAGCGATCCGCGAATTGTGGAGACGAGTTGGTGGACCGTGGCATAGGACTCGACGTCGAACAGGCGTGGGACGTGGACGCTCCCGATTTCGCACACCGAGTTGAGGTCGTTCCGGAGCAGGTCCACGATCATGAGGTTCTCGGCACGGTCCTTTTCGTTGTGCTCGAGGTCCACCCGGAGCGCATTGTCCTCCTCAGGCGTCGCGCCGCGCGGACGCGTGCCCTTTATCGGCTTAGATTCGACTTCTCGGTTCGACCTGATGGTCAGGAAGCGCTCCGGCGACGCGCTGAGCACGGCCAACCCAGGGAACTTCAGCAGCGCTCCATAGGGTACCGGACTGACCCGCCTCAAGTAGGCGTACGTTCGCAGCGAGTCTATCGACGCGCGCGCCGAGGCCATGTTGGTGAGGCAGATCTCGTAGGACTCGCCGTGGCGTATCTCCCGCAGACACTCGTCGATCAGGTCTAGGTAGGCCTCGCGGGAATGCCTGAACTCGACGGGGCAGCGGCCGTCGATGGTGGCACCTGGAGAACCGGGCGCTAGAGCGCCAGTCAAAAAGCCCCCTTCTAGACGAGTCGCGGTCCCAAAAAGTGGGGTCGGACCCCGATGCCGTCCGTTTTCGGGATCGCTTTGCTGTGGCTTACGACGCTGCTTCCTACTTTCTGACCAGCTCTCTAACGAGGTTTCGCGCGGCGGCGGTTCGCTCTGGAGCGCGGATAGGCTGCAGGTCATCTCGTCCAGCCAGCGTTCGGCGGCCGGTTCTTCGGTTTCTTCAGTCAAACACAGGAGGTAACTTACGCCCTCGGCGTGATCCAAGACCAGCATGCGGTCCGCGAAGAGGAGCGCGGCGTCGGGTGTAGGCGAGACGTGAGCGTTCGTCCCACCGCACTCCGCCTTTAGCTCGTAACCCAGGTAGCCGACGTAGCCCAGGTTGAACTCGAACGGAAGTCCCGCCGAAGTCACGGAGCGCCGGCGGAGTTCTCCATCCAAGAACTCGAAGAAAGGTTGGCGACGCCGAACCGTATGGCCCTGACGTTCGATGGTGACCGTACCGTCCGCGACGCTGTAGGTAACAAACTCGGCGCGTGGGCCCGAGCCGTCGCCCATGAACGAGAAGCGCG
>JAWWQA010000299.1:0-6314 GCA_033854695.1 Rubrobacteraceae bacterium | reverse complement strand
CATCTCGATCACGTAAAAGTCCTCGCTCATAGGGTCAACCGCAAACTGGATATTCGACCCCCCCGTCTGTACCCCAATCTCACGTATTATGCGTAGAGAGGCGTTGCGCAGGGTCTGGTACTGCCTGTCGGAGAGGGTTTGGGCGGGGGCCACGGTTATGGAGTCGCCGGTATGGACGCCCATAGGGTCGACGTTCTCGATAGAGCAGATGACGACGACGTTATCCGCGAGGTCACGCATGACCTCGAGTTCGAACTCTTTCCAGCCGGTGACGCTGCGTTCGACGAGGACGCTGCGGACGGGGCTTGCGTCGAGGCCCTCCGTCACGCCACGGCGGAGGTCTTCGGGGTTGTAGGCTGTAGCGCCGCCCTTTCCGCCCAGAGTGAAGCTAGGTCGTATTATGAGAGGAAAGCCGATTTCTTGGGCGAGCTCCAAGGCTTCCTCGACGCGACGCACTATGCGGCTCTCGGGAACCCTCAGGCCTATGCGCTCCATCGCTTCGCGGAAGAGGTGCCTATCCTCGGCCTTACGGATCGAAGACACGGAGGCCCCGAGGAGTTCGACGCCGTACTTATCAAGGGTACCCCTCTCATGCAGCTCGACGGCCAAGTTCAGAGCGGTCTGGCCGCCAAGGGTAGGGAGGAGGGCGTCCGGGCGTTCGCGGCGGATGATCTCGGCAAGGACCTCCGCTATGAGGGGTTCGATGTAGGTAGCATCGGCAATCTCGGGATCGGTCATGATGGTAGCGGGATTGGAGTTCACGAGGATCACGCGATAGCCCTCGTCGCTCAAAGCGCGGCACGCCTGCGTCCCAGAGTAGTCGAACTCGGCGGCCTGCCCTATGACTATGGGGCCTGAACCTACGATCAGGATGCTCTGTATGTCGTCCCGGCGCGGCAAAGACTAAGCCCCAGCCTTCTTCTCGGAGATCTCCTCCACAAACTCGTCGAAGAGATAACCGGAGTCGCGTGGTCCCGGACTTGACTCGGGGTGGTATTGGACGCTATGGGCGCGAAGCTCCGGGCTCGCCAACCCTTCGACCGTGCCGTCGTAGAGATTGCGATGGGTCAGCTCGATACCATGGGGCAAGGTCTCCTCACGGACGGCGAAGCCATGGTTCTGGCTCGTGATCTCGATACGTCCCGTCCTCAGGTTGCGGACCGGGTGGTTCGCGCCGTGGTGGCCGAACGGCATCTTGTACGTCTCACAGTCCAGAGCCAGACCGAGAAGCTGGTGCCCGAGGCAAATGCCGAAGACCGGCCTCTCCCCGAGAACATCGCGCAGGTTCGCGACGGCCGTCTCTAGAGCGGCCGGATCCCCGGGACCGTTCGAGAGAAAGATGCCGTTGGGTTCCTGTGCCAGAATCTCAGCGGCAGGCGTCGATCCAGGCACCGCCAGCACAGAAGCGCCACGGCTGCACAGCTCTTTGTAGATGGAGCCCTTCACCCCGTAGTCGAGGGCGACTACGCGACAACGTTCCTCGCCGAAGGACGGGAGCAAGGTAGGTTCGGAGAGCTCGGTAATCGAGGAGGCGAGGTCGAGGCCAACCATCTTCGGGTGAGCGTTGGCCTTCTCGCGCAAAACGTTAACGTTACGCTCGACGGTAGAGATCACACCGCGCATCGCGCCCTTATCTCTCAGGTGACGGGTGAGGGCGCGGGTATCGATCCCCTCGACGCCCAAAACCCTGTTCTCTTCGAGGAGGGCGGCCAGAGAGAGTTCGCTCGCCCAGTTGCTATGGTAAGGAGTATACTCGCGCACCAGGACGGCGGCGGCCTGAATCTTCGGGGACTCCTCGTCGCCAGGGATGACGCCGTAGTTGCCAATAAGAGGGTAAGTGAAGAGCACGATCTGGCCGCGGTACGAGGGATCCGTGAGAGTCTCCTGGTAACCGACCATACTGGTCGTGAAGACGACCTCGCCTGAAACCTCGCCCTCCCCCGCGAAGGTCCAGCCTGAGAACGCGGTCCCGTCCTCCAGCACCACCAACGCCCGGCTCCGCCCCGCGAGCCCCAGATTACGCCCTTGCTCCAAACTTCACTCCCATCGCGTCGTACACCAAATCGCCACCTACCACCGTGCCCACGACTCGTCCCTTGAGCCGCCGCCCCAAGTACGGGCTGTTCGAGGATCGGCTGATAAGCGCCTCCGCCCGCACAGTCCACGCCTCAGAGAGGTCCACGAGTGCCAAATCCGCCGGCGCCCCCGGAGAGATTCCATAGGCACCATCCATGACCCAGCGCCCGGGAGCACCAGCCATCGCTTCGACCAGCCGCGAAAGCGAGAGTTTCCCACTTTGCACCAGCTCCGTGTAGAGGACTGAAAAGGCCGTCTCGTGCCCCAGGAAACCGGGGGCGGCCTCCTCGAGCGGGAGCTCCTTCTCCTCAGAAGCGTGCGGCGCATGGTCCGTGGCCACAAAATCTAGGATACCATCCCTCAGAGCCTTTCCAACGCCGATCCTGTCCTCATCCGGCCTCAATGGCGGGTTCACCCGGTACAGGCCCTCCAGCGTGCCCACCAGCGCATCGGTAAGCGTCAGGTGGTGCGGGGTGGTGTCCGCTGTCACGTTCCCACGTCCCTTGAAGAAACCGACGAGTGCCGCAGAGAGCGCGGTCGAGACGTGGGTTATGTGAACCCTGGCCCCGCTCTCCGATGCCAGTACGAGAGCTGCCGCGGTCGCCACGTCCTCCGCACTACTTGGCGAGCCCGGCACCCCTGCGAGCGCGGCCGCGACCCCGTCGTGAACCACGCCCGTTGCCAAAGTGTGGTCCTCGCAGTGCAGGATCACCGGTAGTCCCGCGGACTTTGCGTAGAGCATGCCGTTCCTCAAGACCCCGGCCGATTGTGTCCCGAGCCCATCATCTGAGACGCAAAATGCTCCGGCCTCCTTGAGGAGGCGCATCTCTGTGAGACGTTCGCCCTTGAGCCCTTCGTGCAGAGCGGCGGAGACGTAAGCCCGCACCCGCGATTCCCTCTCCACGCGACGTACGAGGCCGGAGACGACCACGGGTCTGTCCACGACAGGGTCTGTGTTCGGCATCATTACGACGCCCGTGAAGCCGCCGGCGGCGGCAGCTGCGGAGCCCGTCTCTATCGTCTCCTCGTCCTCCCTACCCGGCGTGCGCCAGTGGGCATGCACGTCCACGAAACCGGGAAGCAAGTGCAGGCCGTCAGCGTCCAGGTGTCGCGTACTCTGCAGGTTCTTCCCGACCTCAGCGATGCGCCCGTCCGAGAGGCGCACATCGGCCACACCGTCGAGACCGGAGGAGGGGTCGAGGACGTGAGCGCCGCGGATTACGAGGTCATTGGGCACGCCCATCACGCGGCCGTCTTCTGGGCGGCGCCGGTGGCGAGGGCGAGGACCGCCGAGCGGACGGCGACACCGGAGGCGACCTGGCCTGGTATAAGGGAAGAGTCTGAGAGCACGACATCACCGGAGATCTCCACACCCCGGTTTACGGGTCCCGGGTGCATGGCGAGGACGCCGGATTTCAGGTGCCGATTCGCGACACCGTAGTAGCGGGCGTACTCGGCAACCGAGGGGACGTGCGCCCCGGTCATCCGCTCCTTCTGGAGCCGAAGGGCGTAGAGGACATCGGCGCCCCAGTCGAGCGCGTCGTCCACGGAGGGTAGGATCGGGAGTCCCCAGGAGGCCCCGGCTTCTTGGGGCAGGAGAGTATCGGGGGCGACCAGCGCCACCTCCAGGCCCGCTGCAAGAAAGGCGGGGATCACACTGCGCGCAACCCGACTGTGCAGGATGTCGCCTACGATGGCGACCTTTCTACCCTCCAGTTCGTCAAAGCCGCCCAAAGAAGCGGAGAGGACATAGAGATCCAGGAGAGCCTGAGTGGGGTGCTGGCCACATCCGTCACCGGCGTTGACTATGGCGGCATTCGTATAGTGGGTAGCCAGACGTGCGGCGCCTGCCGAAGGGTGTCGTATCACGATGGCGTCCGCACCTAGAGCATCAAGGGTCAGGACCGTGTCGATGAGGGACTCGCCCTTCTGTATCGCCGAGCCTTTCTCGGAGATGGAGACCACGTCCGCCCCCGCCCGCCGGGCGGCGAGCTCGAACGAGACGGCTGTACGGGTCGAAGCCTCGAAGAAGGCCAAACACACGGTTCTGCCGGCCAGGGAGATCCCATCATGCCCGGCGGCATAGGCTCGGGCAAGGTCCAAGACTTCTTTCAGCTCTTCCCTGCTTACACCTTCCAACGTGAGGAAGCTCCTAGTCTGCAACGCGGATCACCCCATCTTCCCCATCGACCTCGACGAGTCTGACATGTACGGTCTCCTCGCGGCTGGTCGGGACGTTTTTCCCAACGTGATCTGCACGAATGGGCAGCTCCCTGTGTCCACGATCCACGAGGATAGCAAGGCGTATCGCAGCCGGCCGCCCGAGCTCGAGGAGAGCATCCATCGCCGCGCGTGCCGTCCGTCCGGTGTAGAGCACATCGTCCACGAGTACGACCGTCTTCCCAGCGACATCGAAGGGAACGCGGCTCACCCGCATCTCTGGCTCCTCGCCGCGCACCTCCCGGTCGTCCCGATGCAGGGTAATGTCCAGGGCCCCCACCGGGATTTCCAAACCCTCGAAGTGCTCGATATTCTGCACGATCCTCTCTGCCAGCGGTACGCCGCGAGTGAGCACGCCAACCAGCGCCAGGTCGTCCAGTGACGATGCGTTGCGTTCGAGGATCTCATGTGAGATGCGCCTCAAGGCACGATCTATGCCGTCTTTGGAGAGAATCTCGGAGAAGCCGCGGCTCTCGGGGTGGCCGTGCCGACGGGCACCTGTACTCAATCGTCTCAAGCT
This sequence comes from Rubrobacteraceae bacterium, assembly GCA_033854695.1. GTDB lineage: Bacteria > Actinomycetota > Rubrobacteria > Rubrobacterales > Rubrobacteraceae > Rubrobacter_F. The sequence goes on along the minus strand of JAWWQA010000299.1, from coordinate 1,498 downwards.
GTTTACCTCCTTCGCGCCTCACGGGACGCCGTTAAAGGGTCGGTCTCGAGTTCTCCGGGAAACTATCAGAGAAGGAAGGCGCCGTCAAGCGGGGAAGCTAGCGTCGAGCGCCCGGGCCGCCTCGCGTAGGTCCTCCGGTATGGGAGCCTCGAACTCCAGAGCCCCGCCCGTCACCGGATGGCCAAAAGCCAGCCTTTCGGCATGGAGCCACAAGCGCCGGCCCGGAACGGCCTCACCGTAAAGTGGGTCGGCGTAGACGGGGTGACCTATCGCCGAGAAGTGTACCCGGATCTGGTGCGTCCGCCCCGTCTCGAGGCGCACCTTGAGCATCGCATATCCGGCAGCCTCGTGCATAAGCTCGAAGTGCGTAACCGCCGGCCTACCAACTCCCGCGGCCATAAACGTCGGATTCGCAGGATCCCTGCCTATCGGTGAATCGATCGTCCCTGTTGACGGCAGCCCCTCCCCGATGACCAGGGCCCTGTAGACGCGGCTCACGCTCCGGGCGGAAAGCGCTGCTACGAGCCCCGAATAGGACTCCTCACTCTTCGTAAGAACCATAAGGCCAGACGTATCACGATCCAAACGGTGCACGACCCCCGGGCGCTCCGGATCCTCCCCACCCACGATACCTCTGTTCAAAAGCGCGTTGACCAGTGTCCCCGAACGGTTACCCGCCCCCGGATGCACCACGAGTCCCGCGGGCTTGTCTACCACCAGGAGGTACTCGTCCTCGAAGACCACCGGAACGGGTATCTCCTCAGACGCTAGCTTCTCCTCGAAGGGTCGGGCCTCGACCAGTTCCCCGCCATGCACCTTGTAGGCTGGAGCAGCTCCAGCGCCGCCGACCCGCACGAGATCCTCTTCGATCATACGTCGCGCCATGCTCCGGCTTATGCTAAGACGCCGGGCGACGAGCCGGTCCAGACGCTCACCGGCCTCTTCGGATGCAACCTCGAAGTTGTAGCTGTCAGCTCTCAACCTCAGCCGTCAACAAGTTTGTGGTACGGCAGGGACCTGGCTTGGTCATCTTCAAAGAAGGGTATTCAGGCGAATCCGGATCTCGTCTGGCTCTACCCTACGTACGAAGACGAGCTTGTCCCGGCTCGAGGCGCCCTTGACAAGGGCAACCTCCGAACGGGACACCATCAGGAGCCGCGCCAGATAATGCTCGACCTCCGTGTTGGCCCTTCCTTCGGTAGGCGGCGCGGCGACAGAGAGCTTGAGCGCTCTCTCTCCGTACAAGCCCTTGATAGCGGTGCTCTTCGCCCCAGGCGAGACCCGAAGCTGTACGTATACTCCATCCTTCGCGCGACGGACGAAGTCCTTGCGCTTAGCCTCAGCCTTAGCCACGCCTGCGTAAGAAGCGGCTGGCCCGAAAGATCTTGCGCTCCTCGGTCTCGTCGGTCCGCGTCCTGTCCTCGTCGAAGAACTCGTCAGCGGTGTGGCCCTCTCCGGCTGGCATGGGCTCCTCGCGGTCCACCTCCCGGGCGACATC
>JAWWQA010000298.1:0-3799 GCA_033854695.1 Rubrobacteraceae bacterium | reverse complement strand
CAAGAGGAAGAGGTCTTTAGCCGCTCGACACAGAAGATCGGGCTCTTCTTCGCTACGGGGCTCTCCGGGGCGTTCGTCGGGGGGCTGTTCGGGCTTGCGTTCGCGTACTTACGCGGCCGCCTGGCTTCTGGGAGCGATTGGACGCGTAGCCTTTCTCTGGCGGCGGCGATCTTCGTAGGGGCAGCTTTGATACCCTTCCTCAAGTACCCGGCCAACCCTCCCACCGTTGGCGACGCGGCTACCATCGGAGACCGCACCGCTTCGTATCTGGCGATGGTCGCGCTCTCGCTGCTCGTGGTCCTGGCCGCGTGGTACGCGGCCCGTATGCTCAGGGCGCGTGGGACCGGCGCCCCGGCCCGCCAGTTGGTGGTGGGGCTGGGGGTCGCCGTGGTCGTGGGGGTGCTGTTCCTGGTCCTCCCGGCTGCCCCGGACCCCGGGGATTTTCCCTCCGGGTTGCTATGGAACTTCCGGCTCTCCTCTTTGGGTACACAGCTCGTCTTGTGGACAGGCCTGGGGGTGTTCTTCGGGCTTCTCTGCGAGCGTGCGAACCGCCGCGAACCCCTCGGGAGCTAAGCCATTTACGGTGAGAGCATGCTCGTGCCGCACGGCGGATGAACGCTCGTAAGTGGCACGCTGTGAGGGGAGCTCTGCTCACGCTGGATATCTTCATGCAGCCTGAGGCCGGAGTCGTGGCGGTGGGATCGCGGTTCAGTGGCTGATCTGCCGGGGTCTCCCGCCCGAGTTCGCTTGGACGGGGCGCGGAGACGATGCCGGTGCGTTGCGCGGCCCCGACACCTGCCCGCCACGATTTCAGCCGTGATTGCCGTTTGGTGCGAGGTTTCGCATTCTGTAATACTGGACAGGATAGATCTATAGGGGAAGCACCGTAGAGGGAAGGAGAACAATAAAGGGAAGACGGGAAAAGGCAAAGGTGTATAGTGCGCTTCCGTGAGAAAGAACCATACTTAGGATAAGGAGGAGTTATGCCTGAACCCCTTTTCAAGGTGGAGCTGGGCAAGTCAATGGCCGACCAGGAGGTGCCAGGGCACAATCGCTGGCACCCAGACATACCTGCAGCGGCGGCCACCGATCCCGGCACGGACTTCCGTATCGAGTGCCTGGACTGGACCAACGGACAGGTCGGCAACAACGACTCGGCCAACGACATCCGCGACATGGACCTCGACCAGAACCACGTTCTGAGCGGTCCGATCCAGATAAACGGCGCAGAGCCGGGCGACATACTGGTTGTGGATATCTTGAACATGGGGCCGTTCCCCGATCCTGATACGGAGTGGGGCTACACGGGGATTTTCTCCAGGGAGAACGGCGGTGGTTTCCTCACCGACCACTACCCCGACGCGCACAAGGCGATCTGGGACCTGCGGGGCGTTCATGCGACCTCTCGTCACATACCAGACGTGAGGTTCGTAGGGATACAGCACCCCGGCCTTATCGGCTGCGCCCCCTCGGCGGAGCTTCTGGCCGAGTGGAACCGCCGCGAGCAGGCCCTCATAGACACCAACCCGGACCGGGTGCCCCCGCTCGCCCTGCCGCCGCTGGCCAACAACGCCATCCTTGGGACCTTGGATAGCTCGGACTTCGACCGGGTGGCCGGGGAGGGAGCCCGGACTGTTCCCCCGCGCGAGCACGGCGGCAACGTAGACATCAAGAACCTCACGATAGGATCCAGGATCTACTTCCCGGTGTACGTCGAGGGGGCTAAGCTCAGTATGGGAGACCTGCACTTCTCCCAGGGCGATGGAGAGATCTCCTTCTGCGGGGCCGTCGAGATGGCCGGCTACATAGACCTTGGGGTAGATCTTATAAAGGGCGGGATGGAGAAGTACGCCATGAGCCGCCCCCAGCACATGCCAATGTTCCAGCTGAGCCACATCGAGCCCCGCTACTCGAACTACCTTGTGTTTGAGGGCATCTCCGTAGAGGAGGATGGGGAGCAGCACTACATGAACGCGCACGTGGCCTTCAAGCAAGCGTGCCTTAACGCTATCACCTACCTCAAGGGATGCGGCTACACAGACCAGCAAGCATACATCCTGCTCAGCGCGGCTCCGATAGAGGGTAGGATCAGCGGGATCGTGGATATCCCTAACGTGTGCTGCTCGCTGTACCTCCCGACGGAGATCTTTGAGCGGCCCATCTTCCCGCAGGACGTGCCCACCCGTACGCCTCAGGAGGGTAACCTGGCAACCGAGAGCTGACGCGAGCCTCCGGGCCTCTCGAAGACGGCCCGAACGAGCAGTGCGCGATGGCCGGCGGTAGTCGAAGACAACGCATCGTGTACCCACCGGGCATCGAGGTTGCGGTGGGGTGGGTTCTTCAGACCACCCCACCGCATGTGATCTATAAGCTTCTAAGGAGGAGGCTGGCGTGGGTTTGCTCTACGTCGGGGGGCTGTTCGTGAACGCCGCGCAGAACTACCGTTTTGCCGGATGGGTCACCATGGTCGAGGCCTGGATCACCTGTATCGTACCCGCGTACCTGTTGTTGACCGGGATGCTCTCCTAGGAAGGTAAGGTTTATGAACGTCCTACTCGTCGCTTTGGGAGGAGCTATCGGGTCCGCCGCTCGCTATCTGGCTGGGGCCTTTATCGCGAACCGCTTCGGCCCGGATTTCCCCTGGAGCACCTTTATCGTCAACGTCTCGGGTTCCTTTCTCATAGGCGTGATCCTCTCGTTCGTAGGAGGTGGCCAGCTCCCCGCCGGAGCGCGGCCCTTTATCGCCATCGGCATTCTTGGGGGCTACACGACGTTCTCGACCTACAATCACGAGACCTTGCAGCTCATCCAGGGCGGCGAGTTTGGGGCGGCCACGTTTAACACGCTCGGCCAGGTCGTCGCGGGTCTCGTAGGCGTGTACCTTGGGGTGGTCCTCGGCCGAGCTCTCGGAGGAACGTGATGGAACCTACCACTGCGACGAAGCTGACCATATACATCGGTGATTCCGATAGGCACGGGCGTAAACCGCTGCACCTGGCGATCATCGAACTCTTGCACCAAGAGAGCATCTCGGGAGCGACGGTGTTGCACGGCATCGAAGGTTACGGCTCGCACAAGCGGATACACACCGCCAGGATTCTGGACCTCTCCGGAGACCTGCCCGTGGTCATCGTGGCCGTGGATCGTCCGGAGAAGATCGAGGCCGTGCTACCGAAGCTCGATGAGATGATCGGGGAGGGCCTCGTGACGACCGAGGAGGCGCGGGTCGTTATCTCCCGCCCTCCGCTCCAGTCCTGATCCAGCCCTGCAGGACGGGGTTTGCTCGCCTTCACATAGGGTAAAGAGTGCCGAACGTCCGTAACACTACCGGAGGAGGACAGATGCCACAGCGGGTCGAATCGAGCGTGGTTGTAGAAGCCCCGGTCTCCAGGGTCTACGAATACTGGAGAAATCTGGAGAACCTGCCCAACTTCATGACCAACGTCGAAGAGGTGCGGGCGGTAGGCCCGCGCCTGACGCACTGGAGGATCAAGGGTCCTTTGGGCACGAAGCTTGAGTTCGATGCCCAGACTACTCAGGAGGAGGAGAATCAAGCGCTCGGCTGGAACAGCGTCGACGGCAATGTCGATACTTCCGGCCAGGTGCGCTTCCAGGAGCTCGGACCGGAGAGGACCCGCATAGAGGTGACGATGAACTACGCCGATCCGCCCGGCGGCAAGATCGGGGAGGTGGGCTCCAGGATCGTCGCCAATCCGCAGCTGATGGTGGACCAGGACCTATACAACTTCAAGGAGATCATCGAAGACCGGGCGACCCCAGAAGAGATACAACAGCGCCC
>JAWWQA010000297.1:0-6644 GCA_033854695.1 Rubrobacteraceae bacterium | reverse complement strand
CGTGAACGCTTCGGGCGACCAGGAGGTCTGGCCTCGAATGTCGCTCCACTCGCCCTCCATCAGCTGCCTGAGGCCCTCGCGCCACGCCTTCTCGTGGGGCGCGTCCACCAGCACCCCGTCCACGTCGAAGATCGCCCGGCACCGGCAAACTTTAGAAACCTCTCCGGGTCACCGCCTTCGGTATGACTTCCTTATTCCTTCCCTTCCCCATAAAGATCGTCTACCTACAGGAACCAGAGCTATACACGGGCGGCTTGAACCTGCGCGATAGGTCGTCCAGCATGACCTCTCTCCAATTCACATCCCGGCCCGACGGACGCAGGAGACGATACAAGAGAACGCCGCTGCGATACCGATAGACAGGATGCGTCTGACTCACCCCACAAACCTCCTCGCCCACCTTGTGCCAGCAGTGCCAGCCTGTCGGCAGTATAGCTTGCTCCCGCGATTACTGTCAAGTGTGAGTAGTACTCATATTTGTGAAGAGTGGGCAGCAGATCCTAAGAGCATAGGGTTGAGGCGGTCGATATACCCAGGTGCTACACTACCGTGCAAATAAGGGCGTGTATAAGGGTGTGTATCGGAAGGCGGTCTGGCGCATACGAAGCGGGCTTGCATCTACTCCTGGGAGGACCCATTTTCGGCTTTGGCGTGTATACATCTAACCTCTCCCGGAGGCTCTGAATCCCTCATAACGATTCTTCAAGATCAATTTAGTCGTGGGAGGTCTTTGTTTGGGAAGACGCGGTCGGGTTGGCTCACCGGAAGATGGCATGAGGTTACTGGCCGAGGTGGCGCGCCTCTACTACATTGAGGACCTCAACCAGGAGCAGATCGCGCAGCGGGTCGGGGGCTCGCGGTCCAACGTGTCGAGGATGCTGAGGGAGGCGCGGAGCCGGGGGCTGGTCGAGATAAGGATTCGCACACCGCTCACGACCGTGGCCCACTTGCAAGAGGAGCTGAAGACGCGTATGGGTTTGCGAGGATGCCTCGTTCTGGCTACCGAGGATCAGGATCTGGGCACTTCAGAGGCCGTGAATACCGCCGTCAACATGGCGGCGCTCACCGCTCGCTACATTCAAGAGAACATCGCCGACCATAGTATCTTGGGCGTGGGCTGGAGCAGAACCATCTATCGCAGCGTGAACAGCGGGTACTTTCGGAAGAAGCGTGGCGTGGAGGTGGTTCAGTTGTTGGGAAGCGTGGGCGGTAACATTCCCGAGCTCGACGGTATATCCACCGCCGGGCGTCTAGCCGGCGCTTTAGGAGCGACCGCGCACTACCTGCACGCTCCCGTACTCGTCATCGACTCCACGGTACGCAACGGTTTGCTCCGCGACCAGAACATCCGGACGACCCTGGAGATCGCCCGGCGTGCTGACGCTATGGTGGTAGCGGTCGGCCCCATAAATCGGCATCACGGGCAGTACGTCACGGGATACCTCAATGATGCAGATCTGGACTACATCCGGGGAAACGGGGCGGTTGGCGATGTCTGCGGCTCTTATTTTTCGAGAGACGGATCTCTGATCCCGCTGGAGATGAACGAGCGCACAGTAGCCGTAGGATTCGAGGATATGAGGCGCATACCGCACCGGATCGGGGTGAGCTGGGGAGTGGACAGGCCGCTGGCGAACGTCGGAGCGGTGCGAGCAGGGCTCCTCAACGTCCTAATCACGGACGAGGACGCGGCCAGGAGAATGGTGGAGATCCTGGACAGCGAAAGCCCGGCGGTCTCCTCGACGGACAACGAAGCGCGTTCTGCCAAAAGCTGACGTTAACAGACGTCGCGAACGGTACGGGAGCCTGCAGGTCGATGTCGTAAAGCTCCCGGTTGTGAGCAACAAAACTCGGTAGTCTGGGATCGCTGAGGATAGCGCATAGGACCACATAAGCGTACATGAAGTCGGCGAATACATTATCTCCGCCTACAGGACGTTTCTCCTCACTCCCCTATCGAACGTTATAGGCCGCCGATGTCTACCCTGATATCCGCGACGACCGATGACGAAGTAGGGGTCATCGGATGATTGGAGGAGAATCGTACGCTAGCCGGTGCAAACTCGGTCGTTTAGCCCGGCACCGGCGTGGAGCAAGCAGGGCGGAAGAAATGGTGAGCTTCGACACTCGTCCTCCGATTCCTATGCTTTTTGTGGCCCGACCGCATACCTTACCCTGTAAAGGATATCGCGTAAATAAGCAGGATTACCAGAGGCGGTAGGACAGGGTAGAATACGGCGGTGCATCTTCGCAGGGCGGAGGTCACGAGTTCGCTTCTCGTAAGGTTCGCCCTTCCTTACACCACTAGCGAGACCAGCCAGTACGCTGACACTCCGACGAGCACCGTGAGCCCCAGGTTGCCGGAGCGCACGGCGACAGCAAGAGTCGGCAAAAACGCGACTCCGGTACGTATCAGCTCCGTCCCGGAGCTGGCCTCAGGGAGCACTGAAGTAACTAGCAGCGCCACGACGACGGACGGCCCCACGAACGGCAGCAGCCCGCCCAAAGGACTGCTCCCGGCCGTTTGCGATTACGCTCCTCTCGTCACTCCATGCCGCAGCGCCCAGAGGAGCGGCAGGAAGCGCATGAGGTAGTTCCCCATCCCAACGACCAAAAAGAGCAACAGAAACTCATCCCGCACTAGCCCTACGCCTTCCGAGCAGGAGACCGGTGACCGGTCCCGCTACACCGGCGGCCGGCACGCTCCAGTTACCCACACCTACTAAAGAAAGAGCCACAGCGACCACCGCCGCCACAAACACCGCGCCAGCGACGGGACCAGATGCGCCTCTGGGCGCTAAACTTTCCGGTTTTATGAGTGACACGAGCAGGGCTACAAAGAGGGCGGGCAGGGCGAAAGAGAGTGCAGGCGCAACGGAGGGCAGTGCGTCTACCACGCCCGTGCCTGCGACACCCCCGATCCAGGTTCCCAGAGTCCATGAGACATATGCACCCGCCTCGAGACCCACAAGCCAGCCAAATCCCGCCGGTCTTTGGGGCAACTTTACGGAGGCCACGGCGAAGACCTCATCGGTGAGGCCAAACGCAGCGACAGCCGCGCGTCCCATACCCGTGCCCCGAAGGTGCGGGGCGAGGGAGGGGCCATAGAGTACGTGACGCACCCCGAGGACGAGCGAGATCGCCGCCATCACGAGCCACGAAACTCCCGCAGCCGCGAGACCAACGATAGCGAATTGGCTCGCGCCAGAGTAGACGATGAGCGACATCAGAACCGATTCCGAAATGCTCAGACCCGCACCTCGCGCGGCGATCCCGAAGGCGATCGACGCCGGCAGGTATCCGAGGACGACGGGCATAGACGCACGCAGCCCCTCCGGGAAGCTCCGACGCGCGTCCTCGCCCGCCTTCTCCTCGTACACTTCAGGCCACCAGCTGGAAAGAGATCCAGATAGCCCCTCCCCCGACCAACGCGCCCAGCGCCAGCTCCAGGTGAGTGTGCCGCCCCAGCGCCCTCCTCGCCCACCAGACCGCCGGGAGCACGGGCGCGAAGAGCGCTCCCCACTCCCCGAAGATGTAGAACAGGCAGACCAGCGCTCCGGAGACCCCGGCCGTATGGAGCGATATCTTGGCGAGCGGGGTGAGGAGCGCGAAGGACGTCGTCGCGAGGGCGTAGGAGAGCAGAACGGCGCGCAAAGGCGCGGGACCGCCGAGGAGGATGACGATCACCCAGGCCCCGGCGTGCAGGCCCGCCACCACCCGGAGGGGCCGCACCCTCTCCTCTTGCGGGATCTTGCGAGGGTCCCGCACCTGTCCCGAACGTGTCAGGTACGCCAGGTAGACGAGCGAAAGCCCACTGGTAAGCAGGAGACAGAGCAGGGCCCAGAGAAGCCCCCTCCACCCTGCGGCCGCCGTGCCAACCAGCAAGAACAGCGGCACGGCCAGAAACGGCAGGCGGGTAGCATTCGAGATGAGCCGGGCCGTGCGCGCGAGATCCACCGCCCGGGATTGTACAATGTCGCCCCAAGATGACGCGCGTACACGAGATAGCCAACGCCGTAGAGAGGATAGCCCCGAGCACTTTAGCAGAGGACTGGGACAACCCGGGGCTCCAGGTCGGGGACCCCGGCGGCGAGGTGAACCGGGTGCTTGTCGCCCTCACCCCCCTGCCGGAAGTCTTCGAGGAGGCAGAGGAGATCGGGGCGAACTTCCTCCTCTTTCACCATCCCCTCATCTTTCGGGCTCTCAAGAGTGTGGACGCCGTTTCTTACCCGGGCAACCTGATCACGCACGCCATCAAGGGGAATCTTGCCATCTACGCTGCCCACACCAATTACGATGCCTCCCCCGCAGGGGTCTCGGTCGCGCTAGCAGAGGCACTTGGCCTCGGCGGACCGTTGAAAATCGTGGTGCCGCGAGGAAAACTGTGCAAGCTGGTGGTCTTCGTCCCCGAGGAGAATGCCGATGAGATAGCCGACGCCCTGACCGAGGCTGGTGCCGGCGTCATCGGGGAGTACACCCACTGCACCTTCCGCGCCCCGGGGACGGGCACCTTCTTTGGCGGAGAGGGGACAGACCCGTACGCGGGCGAGAAGGGCCGCCTGGAGAGGGTGCCCGAGCTCCGTCTGGAGACCGTGGTCCCAGCCCATGCCGCATCCAGGGCAGCCGCAGCTGCTCGCGCCGCCCACCCGTACGAAGAACCCGCGCTCGACATCTACCCTATGGAGGGACATCCGGAGGGCTGTGGTTACGGCAGGGTAGGAAGACTGCCGGAGCCGCTCACACCGGAGGAGTTGCGCGAACTCGTCTCCTACTCTTTAGGCTTCCCGGCTCGCCTCGTCGCGAACCCCAACCCCGCGCGAGTGATCGAACGCGTCGCAGTACTCGGGGGCTCAGGCGGCTCGTTCATTCGAGAGGCAGCGGCTTCCGACGCTGACGCCTACGTTACGGGAGACCTCGACTACCACGACGCCCTGCTTGCCGAATCTTTGGGACTCATCGCGATAGATGCCGGTCACGCTGCGACGGAGCTCCCTTCTTTAGAGCCCCTCGCCAGGAGGCTGGCCGAGCTCGTGGACGTACCGGTCTCGACCAGCCGCGTACGGCGTTAGCGGCTGTCAACATTGGGCGTACTCTTGTCCCACATTATTCACAGGCGTCCCCCGTTGCTAGTGCGACAATTCCATGGGGTTAGTGGTGTGCTCATCTGTCCGATCAAGGAAGGTGGACTCGAGCGGCTGGGTGTTTAACCAGCACTGTCAAGGAATAGAATCTACCTCCGACCGTGGTTCTCCGGCCTGCTCGACTATATTTGTGAGCTGCTCCTGAAGTGTGGAGGCTACCTCCTCCGGAGAGGAGTCGCCTCTTAGCAAAGCGTTGAACTGTTCGCTCATCTCGAGGGACATTTCATGGTAGGAAGGGCTGGCCGGCCGGGGCCGGGCGTTCTGAATAGCCTCTTTACCCAGAGCAAGGATCGGAACCGTCTCGAGCACCTCGTCGTCCTCGTAGAGGCTTTCGAGGGTCGGCAGGTAGGATCCCCTCAACGCCCGCGTCCTCTGCTGCTCGGGAGCGCTGAGGTATTGGATGAAGGTCCATGCCACATCCTGGTTTCTTGATGCGGCACTGATGAAGAGGTTCCAACCACCGAGGCCGCTGTAGGTGTGGTCTCCTTCCGCGGCCACCGGAAGGGTTGTAACCCCTATCTGTTCCGGCCGTATCCTGGATTGCGAAGGGTCGGTCGAGAGGGCGTAGGCGAAGGGCCAGTTGCGCATAAAGACCGCATCTTCTCCTACGAAGCTCGTGTATGACTCGAGCTCCTTGTAGCTGGAGACCGCCTTTGGTGCTACCCCGTCTGTCACCATGCTTAGTTCTATCCGGAGGCCTTCGAGGGTCTGCTCGCTCCCTACGACTACCTCGTTGAGGTCTCGCGGGTCGAGCATGTCCCCGCCAGAGGTCCAGATGTACTCCAGCCCGTTTACCACCCCGCCCTCGTAATCGGCGCCCTGAAACACGTAACCGAACTTCGTGCCGGAGTCTTTCTGCACTTTCCTGGCCTGCTCCTTTAGCTTGTCCCAGGTCTTCGGCGGCTCGCTTATACCGCTCTCTTCGAGAAGATCCTTGCGGTAGTAGAGCATGCCGGCATCCGTAAACCACGGTACCCCGTATATAGCGCCTTCGTAGGTATTGGACTCCACGGTGTACGGTAGATACTGCTCGCGCGTTTCCGGGGTGAAGAGCTTGGAAAGATCGGAGATCCAACCTTGCGCCGCAAACCGGGCGGGCCAGGTGACGTCGCCACTGATCACGTCGATCTCCCCGCCACCGGCCTGGAACTCGGTGCGAAGCTGCTCGAAGTACTGCCCGGTGTCCGCCGGCATCTCCCGGTAGCGAACTTCGATCTCGCCCTCGTGCAACCGGTTGAACTCCTGTATCTGCTGCCGGAAGGTGCCGGACTCTTCTGGCCCGTGGGAGAAGGTCAGTTTGATCGGTCCTCTACTCGACTGGTCTTCGCTGGCGCATCCCGGCGCTCCCAATAGCACCGTACCCGCAAGCCCTCCCGCGCTCAGCTTCAGGAAATCACCGCGACTTAAGACCCTCTTCGCTGCGCGGCTCCCGGATGTCGCCATAGTCGCGTTTCCTCGCTCTCTTATCTTAGAGTGTGAAGTAGAAGGTCGCCCCGCGCCCTA
>JAWWQA010000296.1:0-9548 GCA_033854695.1 Rubrobacteraceae bacterium | reverse complement strand
GCTGGCATAGCTCTCAACCTGGCCCGAGGACGCAAGCCCGACTGCCACTGTTTCGGGCAGCTCCACTCTGCTCCCGCCGGATGGAATACGCTCGCACGCAATGGAGCTTTAGCCGCCGTAGCCGGTTTACTGGTTTGGCAAGGTTGGAAAGGCAGCGTAGGCCCGAGTGCCCTCGGCTGGATCGGCACCCTCTCGTCCGCGCAACTGTTGGGCCTCATAGGCGGGCTGGTAGTGCTAGGGCTGCTGGCTGGTCAGTGGTGGTTCCTGCTCAGCCTGCTTCGCCAGAACGGACGCCTACTTGTGAGATTAGAGGCGCTGGAGAGTAATGTCGCTGCTGGTAGTGCAGTGCTTTCCCAAGACGGCGCTCCGGCCCAACCGGCGGAGGGCTTGCCGGTAGGTGCACCAGCCCCCGCTTTTGGTCTTGAGGGTTTATACGGAGAGACCCTGACCCTCAACTCTTTGCGTGCTCCTGGTAAGCTGGTAATGCTGATCTTCACCGACCCCAACTGCGGTCCCTGCAATGCCCTTCTGCCGGAGATTGGCCGCTGGCAGCAAGAGAACTTCGAAAAGCTTACGGTCTCGCTAATAAGCCGCGGCGACCCCGAAGAGAACCGCGCCAAGATGGCCGAACACGGCTTGCAGCACGTACTGCTGCAAAAAGACTGGGAGGTATGCGAAGCCTATCAAGTCAAGGGCACGCCGAGCGCTGTGCTCATCACGCCTGACGGGAAGGTGGGCAGCTCTCTGGCGAGCGGTGTGGAGGCTATCCGCTCCATCGTCGCGCATGTCATGAGGCCGCAGGCTCCCGTACCGGTGATCAAGAAGCTCGGCGAGGTTGCCCCCGAGGTAAAGCTACCGGATCTCGAAGGCGAAGTCGTCGAGCTTGAAGACTATAGAGGCCAAGAGACCCTGGTGCTCTTCTGGAACCCGGGGTGTGGCTTCTGCCAGCAGATGCTGCCCGACCTGAAGGAGTGGGAGGCCGGCCCGCCGGAGGAAGCCCCGAGGCTCTTGCTCATCTCGGCCGGTACGAAGGAGGCCAACGAGGCGATGGGCCTCAGCTCCAAGGTGGCGCTTGACCAGGAGTTCTCTGTGGGACGCGCATTCGGGGCCAGCGGCACGCCTTCCGCTGTGCTCGTCAATGAGCACGGGAGGATAGCCTCAGAAGTAGCCATCGGTGCCCCATCGGTCCTCGAACTGCTCGGGACCAACTGAACCAAACCGTAGAACAACTCCTCTGAGCCGAGTTTCCGAGAATCTAGCCTTCTACACTATATTCGCGCCCTTGATCCTGGGCTGCCCGTCATCTGCTGTGAGAACTATCCAGCGGTCCTCACCTTCCTCTAAGGTAGGGACGGAGATCCCAAAGCCCACCGCTTCCTCATTACTATCAGGGGGGGTGATGGTGCCGGTGAGCTCTGCGCCGGTCCTTGTGCCTTCGAGTTGCCCCCCCCTCCAGGAAGTGCCACTCAGCCGGCCCCCGTCGGGGGGGACGTTCACCGGGTAGACCCCGTCGATACCCGAGGCCCGGGCTATCTGGAAGTCGAAGCTCTCTCCGTTAGCAAGCGCGATCGTGCCGATCGTAAGCTCGGGAGCGAGACTGGCATAGAACTGCACCCCGCTAGCAGTGGTTCCCTGAAATGCGTCGCCGCTTACCATGGTGGTAAACCACTGGGTGAGCTGCCTCCCGTCGCACAGGTAGACCCGCACCTCCCGTTCGCTGCTCTCTTCCTCCTGCGGCTCTTGAGCCACCAGGGCTAAGAAGATGTCTGCCTCCGGTATCTCGCCCACGAATTCGCCCACGACGGGCGCTACCGCTTCCTGTCGCTGCTCCTTCTGCCCCTGCTGGGTGCCGCCACACCCCACCACAAACCACAGCGTCGCAAGCAACGCCAAGCTCGCCGACACCAACCAGCGAACGCGGTCGCGAGCAGACACGCAGTTCCTACTCTTCCTCAGCCGCATACTCAGAAGAATAACTCATCTGGCAGGACCCGGCGCATCCCAAAGGAGTTCGCGCCTGCCCTAGGGGGCGGTTGCCTCGCAGTTTTCGAGATGACTTATCGTACAAGCACTTCGCCCTATATAGGAGGTGCGGGCTCTCTTCTGATTAAGTTTTTATAAATATTTCCATAATACGTCTTGTCAATACCTCAATTGTGAATAACATCAGTATCTCGGAGCAACCCACCGGGGGTTGCCAACAACCAAGGAGGTGCACCGAATGAGACGAATTCAGTTAGTTCTTGCGGCGCTCGCCATTGTGGTGACGTCGTTCGCTGCTTTTGCAGGACCGGCGATGGCCAACGACAGGAACAACCACCGGAACGACAACTGGAACAACAACTGGAACAACAACTGGAACGACAACTGGAACAACCACCGGAACGACAGCTGGAACAACAACTGGAACAACGGGGAGGATGACTGGAACGGTTGGAACAGCTGGAACGGTTGGAACAGCTGGAACGGCTGGAACAGTTGGGGAGAGGTCCAGAACTGTCCGTTCTGGGGCGACACCGAAGGCATCGTCAATCAATGGGACTGCTTCAACTAGCGTGATTTTCTAGGGGCCGCGTTGTGTGCGGTCTGGGAGCGGGGCTTCTAGCCCCGCTTCTCTCATAAATTCTCGGAAACTCAGGAGCTATGAGGGCCTAGAAAGAAGACCAGGGTATAAGAGCCCTGGGCTTCCGGATGTTTGATCAACTAATTCTCCCGATGATTCTACTTATCTCCTCACGATCGTACGCTCGTAGTGTGGTGCTGCGAACGTTTCCTGCGGAGGCCAGCTCGAGCAAGAACGCCGAGATGCTCTCGTCATCGGGTGCTTTAAGAACGTCACCCCGCTTATCGACGCTTCCATGAGGCCACAAACCCGGTGTCGGCACATCTCGGAAGATCATCGTCAAGAGGCCAGGTGAGCCTTCGCGAGCCTCGCTACACGTCACCCCCTACTCTACGCCGGGTTGACCGTTATGGTCGCCGCGTCGCTCTTCGCAGGGGCAGATTTTCCTCCACTGACCACGGTGTTCGTCATGGTTCCCGGAACCGTCGGAGTTGCAACGATCTCGACCGTGGCCGAGCCCCCACTCGCGAGGTCGCCAAAGGTGCATTCGACGCCGTTGATGCCATGAGGGCTCGCACCGCAGGTTCCCTGGCTGGGCGTCGCCGAGGCGAGCTCCATCCCTGGCGGCAAGAAGTCCTGAAGGCCCACGTGTTGGGGAACGGAGTTGTTTGTCACCGTGGCGGTCAAGGTTAACGGTTGCCCTACGGTAGCGGGGTTGGGGTTGGCCGTTTGGGTGATGCTGATGTCCCCGTCCGTCTGTGCCTGGGCTGGCTGCGCCAGCAGACAGCTCACGACCAGTACCAGGGCTAGCACAAAACTAAAAACGTACCTGGTCTTTGGTTCGATCTTCGTCATTGCTCTCTCCCGTCCTTTTGGGTCTCCCCTTATTCCCGTGCCGAAAGCAACTTAAACAACTTGGACATAAAAGAGTGAGGCTTGCGCCTGTAGGGGCGGGTTGCAAAGTGTGTTGCCTGCACCGGTTGCGTTTACGTCGATCGGTGAGGTTAAAGGATTGTTGAGTTGGGAAACAAGATGATATTGAACGGCGATCGTAGCCGGCGGGGTAGGGGAATGGCACCCTGGCTTTCTGGGTGACGGTTTCTAGGCTACCAGGAGGAGACGAGGTGTGAGCGAAGCAAGGACTATCGAGACCAGCGTTCCCGCCAGGATGGATCGTTTGCCGTGGAGCCGCTGGCATACGCTGGTGATCCTGGCTTTAGGCGTCACCTGGGTCCTGGACGGCATCGAGGTGACAATCGCCGGCAACATAGCAGATACGCTCACCAATCCCGAGACGGGACTCGGGTTCGACCCGGCCCGGGTCGGCTACGCCACGGGCATCTACCTCGCCGGGGCATGTACGGGGGCTTTGTTCTTCTCTTACCTGACCGACCGGTTCGGCAGGAGGAAGCTCTTCCTGGTCACGCTCACCGTGTACCTGATCTTCACGGTCCTCACGGCCTTCTCGTGGGATTTCTTCAGCTTCGTCCTATTCAGGTTTCTCGCGGGCACGGGGATCGGCGGGGAGTACTCGGCGATCTACTCGGCCATAGACGAGATGATCCCGGCTCGGCTGCGCGGCCAGCTGGCCCTCTTCGTCAGCGGCACCTACTGGGGAGGGGCGATAGTGGCGAGCCTGTTAACGATCGTGCTCCTGAACCCGAACGTGGTCGACCAGTTCTACGGCTGGAGGATCGCGTACGCTTTGGGCGCGGTGCTCGGGCTCGGCGTGCTCCTCATCCGCCGTTACGTCCCGGAGAGCCCGCGCTGGCTTCTGACACATGGGAGGACCGAAGAAGCGGAACGAGTGGTGGGGGAGATAGAAGACGAAGTGCGCCGCTATACCGGGCGCGAGGAGCTCCCCCCGCCTGAAGAAGGTTCGATCACCATCGAGCAGCGAGAGGCCATAGGGTTCGGCCTGATCGCCCGGGCGATGTTCCAGATGTACCCTAGGCGCACCGTCTTGGGGCTCGTGCTCATGGCCTCCCAGGCTTTCCTTTATAACGCCGTCTTCTTCACCGCGGGTCTGGTGCTGGCCGATTTCTTCGGCGTGCCTTCGAGCAACATCCCCTACTACCTCGTGTTCTTCGCCCTTGGGAACCTGCTCGGCCCGTTCTTGCTCGGCCGCCTCTTCGACCGGGTAGGACGCCGGCCCATGATCGCCGGTTGCTACGCCATCGCCGGGGTCATCATGGCCGTAAGTGGCTACCTGTTCGTTCAAGACCTCCTCGACGCCACCACGCAGACGACGCTGTGGGCGATCATGTTCTTCTTCGCCTCCTCGGCCGCCAGCGCCGCCTACCTGACGGTGAGCGAGGTCTTCCCCATGGAGATCCGGGCGATGGCCATTGCGCTCTTCTACGCCATAGGCACCGCGCTCGGGGGGATCACGGGTCCTGTGATCTTCGGGACCCTGATCGGCACAGGCGATCGCGGGAGCCTCCTTATCGGGTACCTCATCGCAGCTGGCCTTATGATCGTCGCGGCTCTTGTGGAATTGGTGCTTGGCGTGAAGGCAGAGCGGAGATCCCTCGAGAGCATTGCGGCGCCGCTCACGGCAATCCGGCAAGAGACCGGCGCCTCCGCGTAACGGTGCCGGGACCCTCGCAACGAAAGTCTGGGGAACGAACCTGACCGTAATGCTGTAACATTTACCTTGGATTGTGGAATAGAGGCAGCCCGCCCCTAGCACTCTTGAGACGCACGCTCTTTTCTCGCAACGCTTTGTAATATCATTATCAACCGATCGGTTGATAGCAAATACATCCCTTCAGCTGATTACTTTCTGGCCTGTGTGCCTCATTATTTACCTCAGTAGAGAGAGCAAACTGTTCTACACAAGAAGGGAGAAACGGCGATGACTGATTTTGAGCAATTCAAGCAGATACTCGACGAGTGGTTTGAAGAGGACGACAGCGATAGCTAAGAAAGCCACCACAAAGTGGCCACCTGGCCTATACCCTGGTGTCCAGGGACTTGGCGTACCTCAGGTCCGGGTGGTCAACGATGGAGAACTCTCTCTTCGGCCCGGCGACTATCGCTGCAAACTGCTCCTGCACCGCCTCCAGGTCGTCAGCTATCTCCTGGACGATGAGGTCAGGGACGAGTCCCCTTCGCGCTCGACGTGAAACTCGTGACCGAGGATGGAACCGAATACCGCCAGTACCAAAGTACGATCCGCCTCGCCATGGCAAGGTGTGCAATGATACGGTACTGGTCCAAACCGCGCGGTCCTGGCAGGATACTACCCCCGGCTCCTGTAGAATGAGGGTCTAGTTGAGGCGGGATCCAAGGGAGCGTTGATTTGGCGTTTTTTGGCGAACTTGGTGGCAGGGTGGTAGGCGCTCCCTCCATACTCTCTGCGGACTTCGCGCACCTCGCGGACGAGGTGCGCCGTGCGCAGGAGGGCGGGGCGGAGCTGGTCCACTTCGACGCGATGGACAATCACTTCGTCCCGAATCTGACCATCGGCCCTGTAGTCGCAGCATCCCTTGTGGAGGCCGTGGAGCTTCCCGTGGACGCCCACCTTATGGTGGACAACCCGGACAACCTCATAAAGCCGTTCACAGAGGCCGGTGTGGTCAGCATCTCGGTCCAGCCGGAGGCCGTCATCCATCTGCATCGGACGCTCACGATGATCCGGGACAGCGGCTGCGAAGCGGGCATTGCGCTTAACCCGACGACGTCCCCGGAGTTCGTCGAGTGGGCGTTGCCCTACGCCGACTTTGTCTTGGTGATGAGCGTCAACCCAGGCTTCGGCGGACAGTCTTTCATCCCCGAAATGGTTGAGAAGGTCCGCAGGATCAAGGAAATGACCGACGTTCCCGTGGAGGTGGACGGTGGCATCACTGAGAGGACCGCGCCTTTAATGGTGGAGGCGGGAGCGCAGGTCCTGGTCGCGGGCTCCGCCGTCTACAAAGGAGAGCCTGCGACCGAAATGCGTCGTATCCTGGAGGCCGGACGCCGTGCTGCAAAGTAGCTATTGAACGTCCCGGGCCTGCTCTCCGGCAGGACGACCACGTGCTTCGCGGTGAAGCCGAACTCATCTTACCGAGCGGTTCCTTCGTACTGGCGTTCGTCAACGACGTGACCGGAGACCAAGGTGCTCGATAGGTCAGCGGACCGCCTGAGGTGGATGGGCTGGCCGTCCTTGAACACGAGCGCAGGGAGTGGCGGCTATGCATAGGTTCTCGCTAGGGTAGAACCCCGAGTTCATCCAGCGACTGGTGCAAGTCGGCGGGGTCTCGGTAGACGAGTAGGGCACCCGCGCGTAGCAGCTCGTCTTCGCCGTAGCCTCCGCTGAGCAACCCGAGGCTCAGCATCCGCGCCCGGCGCGCGGCCAGCAGATCCCATACCGCATCGCCGACCACGTAGCAGTCTTCGGCGGGAACGTCGAGCCGCTCCTGGCAGGCCAGGAACAGGTCCGGTTCGGGCTTGGCCCGCATTACCTCTCCGCGTTCGATCACGACGGTTTCGTCGCCGACGCCCAGGGCTTCGAGGGAGGCGTTTATCTCCGGACGGCGGCCCGACGTGGCGATCCCATGGACGATGCCGGCCTCGCGAAGTAACTTCAGGAGCTCGACCGCACCGGGCAGAGAGCGCGGTCTGGGTAGGAACTCCCGATAGGCGTCCCCGTGGCGCCGTTGGAGCCTCTCGGCCTCCTCGCGAGTAAGCTCACGTCCGAGTTCCCTGGCCACGGCGCGCGTGAACAAGCCGCCGCGCATGCCGATGCGGCGGTGGATGCGCCACCCGTCGATCTCCATTCCGGCTTCGCCGAACGCCCGCTGCCAGGCGAAGACGTGAGCGTAAACGGTGTCCACGAGCGTTCCGTCGAGATCAAAGATGAGCGCGCGCATCGGTTAACTCCTGTGAGCCCGTCTTCCACGCAGCAACAATATACTGCGCAACTGGCCCCTTAGCTGTCCGAGATCATAGTTCGATGCAGAAGTAGCCGTTGCCGGTGGAGGTTAACGCTTCGCGCAGTCCCTCTCCTCGGGATTGAAGTAGCCGTAGGCGAGTGTCCAGCTCTTCATTTAAATTCCCCTCCTCTACGTGACCGTGAGCTGGTGGCCCTCCTTCTTGTAGCGGTCGGCCATCTCCTCCAGGGTGATGGGCTCGTAGTCTCCGGCGTGGCCGGCCTGGCCGAAGGCCTCCATGCGGGCCTTGACGATCTCCCTCATCGCCTCGCGAGCGGGCTTGTTGTAGTAGCGCGGGTCAAACTCGCTGGGGTCCTCGGCAAATGCCTTGCGGATGGCACCGGTCGCGGCAAGCCGCAGGTCGGTGTCTACGTTGATCTTCCTCACGCCGTGCTTTATTCCCTCCTGGATCTCACGCACAGGCACGCCCCACGTTGGCCTTATCTCGCCCCCGTAGCGGTTGATGAGGTCCACGAGTTCCTTCGGCACGCTGGAGGAGCCGTGCATGACCAGGTGCGTGGTCGGCAACCTTTTGTTGATCTCCTCGATTATGTGCATCGCCAGGATCTCCCTATCGGGCTCCTTTGTGAACTTGTAGGCCCCGTGGCTCGTCCCGATGGCGACCGCCAGGGCGTCCACCCCCGTCTGCTCGACGAACTCGACCGCCTGGTCGGGGTTCGTCATATGCACCTCGCCGCTCCCCACACCATCCTCGATACCGCCCAAAGTCCCGAGCTCGCCCTCCACCGTGACGCCCCGCTCGTGCGCCATCTCGACGACCTCGCGCGTCACCCTTACGTTGTACTCGAAGTCAGATGGTGTCTTGCCGTCCTCCATCAAGGAGCCGTCCATCATCACGCTTGTGAAGCCGAGGTCTATGGCGCTCTTGCAGGTCTCAGGGGAGTTACCGTGGTCCTGGTGTAGGGCCACGGGGATCTCCGGGTAGACCTCTGTGGCGGCCTGCATGAGGTGGTAGAGGAAGCGGTCGTTGGCGTACTTCCTAGCCCCGCGCGAGGCCTGGATGATGACAGGCGAGTTGGTCTCCCGCGCTGCCTCCATGATCGCCTGCACTTGCTCGAGGTTGTTGACGTTGAAGGCTCCAACACCGTAGTTGCCCTTGGCCGCCTCGTCCAGAAGCTGGCGCATCGTTACCAGTGGCATATTCCATCCTCCTCTTTGTGGCATGATTTCGATCTACAACCAAACGGTGCATGGGCAAAACACCCGGTCTGTCGCACTGTCAGACCATGGTGGAGCACGAACGGTTGCCCGAGCTGCTCCATTATGAACTCGCCTCCCCGAGTAGCTGCTTCTTCGTAGCGCAGCAAATGAAGACCTGCCTGCCGTCCGGGAGCGTTACGCGGCATGGTCGCAGAGATCCGCCGGGGACACGCTGTGTCAGCGCGAGGGGTAGATCACCTGTGTTCCTGACCATCGTCGCCTCTCTCGTCAGAACTAACCAATACAGGCCCTTCGTCGTAGCGGACGAAGCGTTCGAGCTCCGGGTAGATCTCGCTGGTCGTAACCGCCTGCCTGGAGAACCGCGCGAGCGGCTCCTCCTCGCCTCCCGGCTGCCGGAGGGTGACCAGGACCTCCTCGGGGCCAAACTCGATGACGTTATAGGACGGCTCTATGATCCCGCGAACCCTCAAGCTCGACACCGTGCCGGAGTGGATGATCCTCACCCCGGAGATGCTCCATACGTAAGGAACGTGCCTGTGCCCCGAGAGCACCATGTCGATTTTCAATTCCCTCAGAACGGCCATCACGTCCCCGGAGTCCCTGAGGTTGTTGCGGTCGCGCCCCGTGCCGGGCACGGCGAGGATGTGGTGGTGAACCATCACGATCTTCGGTCCCCGATCCCAGTCCCTGAACTCGGAGTCGAGCCACCCGTAGTGCTCGCGCCCGACCTCTCCCTCTGCGAGGTCGGGCTTGGTCGAGTCAAGCGCTATCACTTTGGCCTCGCCTTCAGGAACAGGCACGGTCACCGAACGTGCCCGGGGGCCGAAGAGGTCCTCGAAGTGCCGGTAGCCGACGTTCTTGGCGTCGTGGTTGCCCATAATCACGAC
>JAWWQA010000295.1:0-5406 GCA_033854695.1 Rubrobacteraceae bacterium | reverse complement strand
CTAGAAAACAGCGTCGATATAAGAGATGGTTGGTCCTACCTATCCTCAATTAGAAAACACCCGCAAAAGACCGTCATGACCGTCGCCACCGTCATGATCTGAGAAAAACTCACAAATAAGGCGTTTCTGGGCATGACGAACATGACGATGGGTATGACGATCATTATTGAGGAGACAGAAGGACCGTCACTAAGAAATCCCTGCAAATACCAGGGGTGTGACGACTGTGACGGTCGTGACGATGAATTGCCATGGTTCTCTAATGGATTACTGCGGTAAGCTAACACGTGTTCTTGAGGAAGGCCTTGAGAAGGACGAGTAAGATTCGCAGGAAGGCTGGCGATGTCAGGCTTCGTGGAAGGTATATACCTTCCCCCAGACAGAGGCGCGTCGATTAAGCACACCGAGGTGGTTGCAGCTCTCGAAGGCTGCGACCTGAGAGATGATCGGTACTGTGTCAGGACTGGACACTGGAGCCGATTCGGTAGGGTCTGCGAAGACACTTTTATCGCAACCGAGCACCTAGACGCCATCGAACGAGAGACCGGTCTGGTAGTGAAGACGCAGATCATCAAGCGCTTCCTAGATTACTGGGGCGTTAGGGTGCTCGACGTCCAGAACCACTTTCTCTTCCCGGCGGCCGGCTGACTATGGACAGGACATCCACCGCCGGCCCCTTGGCGGGACGTACGGCCTGGGCGCGTAACCTCGGCGCCCCGGTGCGAGATTTCCTGCGCGCGGAGACCGGTGGTGCCGTGGTCCTCGTCGGTGCCGCGTTCGTCGCCCTCGTCTGGGCCAACTCCCCCTGGCCGCATTCCTACGAGTCGTTCTGGACGACGAAGCTGGCGCTCAGCGTGAGCGATCACGTTCTGTCAACAGACCTGCGTGGGTTGGTAAACGAAGGGCTCATGACGTTGTTCTTCCTCGTCGTGGGGCTGGAAGCCAAGCGCGAGCTCGACCTTGGCGAGCTGCGCGAGCGCACGCGCATTGGAATCCCGGTCGTGGCCGCTCTCGGTGGCATGGCGCTGGCTGTTGGTCTCTACCTGGCGATCAACGCCGGCGGCGCGGGCACGAGCGGATGGGGAGCGGTTATGTCAACCGACACGGCCCTGGCCCTCGGCGCGCTCGCGCTCGTGGCGCCGAGCGGAGCGACGAGGTTGCGCGTCTTCCTGCTCACGCTGGTGGTGATCGACGACCTTGGCGCCCTACTCGTGATCGCAGTCGTGTACACCAACCACGTCTCACTCGTCGCGCTCGCCATTGCGCTCTTGCTGTTCGCCGTCCTAGTCTCGCTGCGCTTCGCGGATCGCTGGCGGGCACCCGCCGCCGTGATCGTGGGGATCGGAATCTGGTTGGCGATGTTCGAGTCGGGCATCGATCCCGTCATCGCCGGACTGGCGATCGGACTGGTGACGAGCGCCTACCCGCCTGCGCGCGGCGACCTCGAACGCGCCACGGAGCTCACCCGCTCCTTTCGCGAGCAGCCCACACCCGAACTCGCCTACTCTGCCCAGCGCAGCCTGATCTCCACGATCTCCCCGAACGAGCGGCTGCAGTACCGGATGCACCCGTGGACGAGCTTCGTCGTTGTGCCCCTGTTCGCGCTTGCCAACGCTGGCATTCACCTCGACGGCAGCCTGCTCCACGACGCCGTGCGCTCACCGGTGACGATCGGGATCCTCGCCGCCTACGTCGTCGGCAAGCCACTCGGCATCATGGTCGCTTCCTGGGTCGGCACCCGCCGGGTCCTTGGTGGGGCGCGCTTGGCGGTGACCTGGCCCGGGCTTGCAGGGACTGGCGCGGTTGCCGGGATGGGGTTCACGGTGTCGCTCCTCATCGCCAGCCTCGCTTTCACGGATGGGCTACTGGATCAGGCGAAGCTGGGTGTTCTTGCCGCGGCGGTCGTCTCGCCGCTTGTAGCGTGGACGGTCTTCCGGGTCATCGCCCTGCTCCCCGCGCCGATGCGGGCACGGCAGCTCGGGCGGACCGCCGAGCAGATTGTTGACCTCGCCGATGACGTAGATCTCGAGCGCGACCACGTGCGAGGGAAGGCCGAGGCGGCGGTAACGCTCGTCGAGTACGGCGACTTCGAATGCCCTTACTGCGGGCAAGCGGAGCCGATCATCCGCGAGCTGCTCACCCTGTGCCACGACGACCTGCGCTACGTCTTCCGCCACCTGCCACTGAGCGACGTGCACCCCCACGCGCAGATGGCGGCGGAGGCCGCCGAGGCCGCCGGCGCCCAGGGAGCGTTCTGGGAGATGCACGATCTGCTGTTCACTCACCAAGACACCCTCACGCCACTCGATCTACGCCGCTACGCAGATAGCCTGGGGCTGAATGTCGAGAGCTTCAGTGAAGATCTGCGCCAGCGCCGCCACGCGCCACGGGTGAGCGCCGACGTGGCGAGCGCCGACGCCAGCGGCGTGTCAGGTACTCCGACGTTCTTCGTCAACGGGCGGCGACACCATGGTGTCTACGACGTAGCGACGCTTACCGCTGCGGTACGGTCCGCACGGTCGGCGACGCCCATCTCCACGCGCGACGGCAGGGTGTGACGGCCATGAGAGTTCCGCATAGGGACCGTCCGCAAGAACCCCATAAATACGGGAAGTGTGACGACCATGACGGTCGTGACGATCAAATGTGGGGTTTTCCTAATGGGTGCCTGCGATATTACTGCACCAGGATACTGGAGAACCTCTCGAAAGAGACGAGCAAGATTCAAAGGAAGGCTGGCGATGGCGGGCTTTGTAGAAGGTATATTCCTTGCTCCGGAAGGTGGTGTACAGATGAAGTGCGTCGAGGTGGTCACCGCCCTCGAAGGCTGCGGTCTGGAAGGTGACCGCTACTGTGCCGGGACCGGGCACTGGAGTCGTTTTGGCAGAGTCTGCGAAGTAACCTTCATAGCAACCGAGGATCTCGACGACATCGAACGAGAGACCAACGTGGGTGTGAAGCACGGCGAGCACCGGCGCAACGTCGTCACCCGCAATATTAACCTGAAGACCTTGCGACGTGGTGAGCGGTTCCGTGTCGGAGAGGTGATGTTTGAGTACCAGGGGCCGCGCTCAGTCTGTCGGCACATCGAACGCCTTACCGAGCCAGGGATGACACAGGCGCTAAAGGGGCGTGGTGGTATCTGCGCGAGGGTAATCGAGGGCGGCACTATCCACGTGGGTGACGAGGTCGAAATGCTGTAGCAGACTGGCGGGTACTCGCAGAGCCAATAATGAATCCTATGCCCAGACACTTCTGCTGTACTCCAGCGATAGCGCATATGGACAGCGAGAGGGTCGGAGGTGTAGGCGAGCATCGGGCACCGGGGTCTGACTAAGGCTCTACCTTGTCCACCTTCTCAACGAAGCAAAGCTCCTCGCTGTCCCCCACTAGCACCACGACATCGCCCTTGAAGGGGTGGATGCTAAAGACATGAACAACTCCCAGCAGTCAAGGCCCAGGATGGGAGTCTTCTCATCCATTAGCGGAGAGTCCTGGTTGGGAGTCGTCACTATTGAGAGCGAACGGTCGGGGTTGACGATGAGCCAGCACCAGCCGCTGCCGAACAGCGCGCCCGGAGCGGCAGCCGCGGCGAACCGCTCCTTGAAGGACTTGAACGAGTCGAAGGACCACCTTATGGCCTCCTCCAGATCCGCGGAAGGCTCACCGCGTCGAACTCGTTCATGATCTTCCTTCCACCTAGCTTGCGGACATTGCCAATACGCCGCTCCTCAACGGCGTGGTATGTACTCCTCGAGTAGCTCCGTGAAGGAGTGGCGGATGATCTCCGGCGCCGCCGGGTCCCCGCGGTAGAGGGCTCGCGTTATCGCCCTGGCCTGATCGAAGGAGATGTGCGGCGGCGTCGGCGGCACCTCGGCGTCCACGATGGCCTCGTACACCACGGGCCGCTCGGCGGCGAACGCCTCCTCCCATGCTTCGGCTACGTCGTCCGGGTCGTCCACCCTTATGCCCTTGAGCCCGAGGGACTCGGCCCAGCCAGCGTATGGAACGTCGGGCAACTCCTGGGAGGCCTCGAACTTGGGGTCACCGGCGGTGGCCCGCTGCTCCCAGGTGACAAAGGAGAGGTCCCGGTTATTCAACACCAGAACGATCAGGCGCGGGTCCTCCCATCGTCGCCAGTACTTGGCGGCAGTGATCAGCTCGGATATGCCGTTCATCTGCATCGCCCCGTCGCCGACCAGGGCTATGGCGGGCCTGTCAGGATGGCAGAACTTGGCAGCCACCGCGTAGGGGACGCCGCTTCCCATAGACAATAGCGTGCCGGAGAGCGAGCCGATCATGGTCGGCTTCATCTTCACGTTGCGGGCGTACCAGGCGGTGGCGGTCCCGCAGTCGCAGGAGATCATGGCATCATCTGGAAGCTGGCTCGAGAGCTCCCAGAGCACCCGCTGGGGGTTCAGGGGGTGGGCCGGGTTCATGGAGCGGGCCTCGACCACCTTCCACCAGCGCTCCACGCCCCGCTCTATCCTCTCGCGCCAGGAGCGTTCTTGCTTGCGCTCCAGACGCGGGATCAGAGCTTTCAGGGTCTCTGCGGAGTCCCCGATGAGGTTCACCTCTGTCGGGAATCGGAAGCCGACCCGCTTGCCGCTTATGTCTATCTGCACGCCCCTGGCCTTCCCTTCCTCGGGCAAAAAGTCCGAGTAAGGCATGTTGGTTCCGACCATTAAGAGGGTGTCACAGTGCTGCATCATCTCCCAGCTCGGCCCCGTTCCCAAGAGCCCGATGGCGCCCGTCACGTAGGGCAAATCATCGGAGAGGACGGCCTTGCCCAGAAGCGCCTTGGCGACCCCGGCACCCAGGATTTCGGCTACCTCTTCCACCTCCTCTGAGGCGCGGAGCGCCCCCTGCCCGACAAGCATCGCCACCCTCTCGCCGGAGTTGAGCACCTCGGCGGCACGCTCGAGATCTTCGGCCTCCGGCACCACCTTTGGGCGGGTGAAGTCGGTCGAGGAGCGGAGCCGGGCGTGTTTGCGCGGCGGGCGGGAGACCGCGGAGAGTTCCTGCACGTCGTTGGGAATAATGAGCGCCGTAACCGTGCGCTCGGAGAGCGCGATCCGGCAGGCCCTGTCGATCAGGTGCCTGATCTGCGCCGGGTCACTCGCCATGTGCACGTACTCGCTTGCCACGTCCTTGAAGAGGTTGGTGAGATCAACCTCCTGGTAGTAGGAACCACCCAGAGCCGTCCGCGGTTGCTGGCCAACTATCGCCACGACCGGCTGGTGGTCCATCTTCGCGTCGTAGAGGCCGTTGAGGAGGTGTATAGCGCCGGGGCCACTGGTGGCGAGGCACACCCCGAGCTGGCCGGAGTACTTGGCATGCGCCGAGGCCATGAAGGCGGCAGCCTCCTCGTGACGCACCTGCACGAAGTCACAGCCGTGGCCGCCA
>JAWWQA010000294.1:0-4503 GCA_033854695.1 Rubrobacteraceae bacterium | reverse complement strand
CTCCGGTCGTCTCTACGTCGGCGAGCTCGAGATCGACCCGGATCTCGTCGAGGTGCGACAGAGTGGCCGTGAGGTGCAGCTCTCCCCGCGCGAGTTCAAGCTCCTCTACACTTTAGCCAGGAGCCCCGGGCGCGTCTTCCCGCGTGGCACGCTTCTCAGGCAAGTGTGGGGCGAGGACGAGTATATAGACGAGCGTACCGTCAACGTTTACGTCCAGCGCCTGCGCGCCAAGCTGGGTGACAGAACCGATAATCCCAGGTTGATAGAGACCGTTCGAGGTTTCGGCTACCGGCTGGTGAGGCCGAGCTAGAGGGCCCGGCGTATCAGGGCGCCACCTCTTATCGTCTCGCCGGCCCGGACGTCGTAGCTGTGGCCGACTATACAGTCTTCAAGGTAGGCGCTGTCGCCTACGCTGGCGCCCGGTAGGAGGATGCTCCGCTTAATCGTGGCGTTCGGACGGATCCAACAGTCCGTCCCGACCGTCACGTCTCCCGAGAGGGAGACGCCGCGTCCGATCACGGCGTCTCTTCCGACCACGATGTATCCCTCCAACGCGGCGGACGGGTGGATCTGGGCGTTCTCCCCGACCCATATGCTTGCGCCTCGTTTATGCCCAGGCACCTTGACTCGCACCTTCCCCGAGAGCACGTCATACTGGGCCTGCCGGTATGCCTCCAGCGTTCCTATGTCCGACCAGTAGAAATCCCCTTGGTAACCGACGAAGCGCTCCTTGGCCTCGAGTAGGCGCGGGAAGACGTCCTCGGCGAAGTCGAAGAAGGTGCTCTCGGGTATGTACTCGAGGGCTTCTGGCTCGAGCACGTAGACACCGGCGTTGGCGAGGGTGCTTATAGCCTCCTTCGGGTCCGGTTTCTCCTGAAAGCCCAGAATGTTGCCCTCACCGTCGGTCTCCACCACCCCGAACTCTGAGGTGTCGTAGACCCTGTGGAGAGCTATGGTGGCAAGCGCTTCTTTCTCCTTGTGGAAGGCGACGAGGTCTCTTATGTTTACGTCGGTCAAGGCGTCGCCGCTAACGACGACGAAGGTCTCGTCGAAGTCGCCCGGCGGTGCTACGCTGGCCAGGTGCTTGACGCCGCCCGCTGTGCCGGTAAGCTCTTCCTCTCTTATAAGGCGAATCTTCATGCCGTTTACATGCGACTCCTCGTCGTAGGCTTTGAGGAGGGCGTCGGCGAGGTAGTGGACGTTGACGTAGGCTTCGGCCACGCCATGGTGCGCGAGGAGGTCGAAGATGTGACGAATAATCGGGGTGTCCACGACCGGCGCCATGGGCTTTGGCATCTCACCGGTCAAGGGGAAGAGCCTCGTCCCCTTGCCCGCCGCGAGCACCATCGCCCTCACCGTAGGTCCTCCCGCTTCTCCTCGGGCTGCAGAGAGCCCTTGCGTAAACTATAGTCTTCTCGGTGCATACTGGAACTTTACAACGACTCTTCCCGACAGCCAAGCTCGAGGAGCCCCTAAGACGCTACACAGCCTGGAAGATCGGGGGTCCGGCCGACGCCCTCCTGGAACCTTCCAGCGCCGACGAGCTGGCAAGAGCCGTCGAGATCGCGCGCAAACACGGCGTCCCCGTGACGATCCTGGGCGGAGGCACAAACGTCCTAGTCCTCGACGGCGGCATAAGGGGCCTCACCATAAGGCTTGCCCGCGCGCTTACGAACGTTGAGATAAACGACACGAGTGTGGTCGCCGATGCAGGCGTTCTCTATCCGCTGCTGGCCAACACAACCGCAGGCAAAGGCCTCGCGGGCCTTGAATTCGCGACCGGTATACCGGGGACGGTGGGGGGCGCGGTTTACATGAATGCCGGAGCCTACGGCAGCGACACCAGAGAGGTCTTGACTTGGGCCGATATCTACAAGCCGGAATCCGGTGTCGAGCGCGTGCCGAATGCCGGCCTTGACCTCTCCTACCGCCGCAGTGCGCTGCACGAGCACCCAGATTGGGTCGTCTTGCGCGCGGCGTACACCCTGGGGGTAGGAGATCCCGCGGTGCTCAAGGCTCGCATAAAGGAGTTCCGCGCCCAACGCATGAACGGCTCCCCGAACCGGCCGAGCTGCGGATCAACCTTCAAGCGTCCTGAAGGCGATTATCCAGGGCGGGTGATAGAGGTAGCTGGCCTCAAGGGGACGCGGGTCGGCCAGATCGAGGTCTCCCCCGTCCACGCCAACTACTTCGTCAACCACGGAGGCGGCACCGCCGAAGACGCCCTTAAGTTGATCGAACTGGTCAAAGAAACCGTCCGCGAGAAGCTCGGCATCGAACTAGAGCTCGAGGTTAGGATCCTGGGGGAGCCATGACTATCCCAAGAGCCGCCGTCAACAATTAGTTTTCAGCCATCAGCTCTTCTCTATCGGCCATCTGTCCGGCGGGAGGCGGTACCTTGTTACGGATTCCGACTCGTCTACGAGATCAGCGGCTAGAAGCTTTTAGCTGACTGCTGATGGCTGACGGCTGACCGCTCGACCAGCGGCCGGGAGGCCGCCGATCGAAACAGATCCGGAATATCACCGAGGTCGGTGTGGGTATCACAAACGTCGAGCAGGGCCTGAGAGGTACACTGGCCGGCGCTGATGACCTCGATGCGCAAACCCTTTTCGCTCTGGAGGTACTCGGCGGCCTCGACGTAGTCGCCGTCGCCGGAGACTAGTACGTAGGCGTCGGCGTGGTCGGCGAGGCGCATCATGTCGATGACGATGCCCATGTCCCAGTCTCCCTTGTGGGAGACAACACGCTCTCCGTCGGCAGAGAGCGACTCGTGGACCACGAGCGGTTTGGAGCGGACCTTGTAGCCAAATTTGTTGAGGTTGTAGACGAAGGAACGGGCGCCGGAAGCTCCAGAGCTCTCATCTTGATCCTGCTTCTCGACTATGTAGAAGGTGGCGCGCAGGAGCTTGCGGTCACCGATGGCGGCACCGAGGAGGACACCGTAGTCGAGGACGCCTTTGTAGTAACTCTTTATGGAATGGTAGAGGTTCGCCCCATCGACGAAGACCGCAACCTTCTCCACAGCATCAGATCTCTCCACGGTTCCCACAGCGCCTCGCATGTTACCAGAAAAAGAGCTGTGCAAGGGGATGATCCCGCGTGATCCTGCTCGTGAGGAGACCGATACGAACCTGGGTAGAGCGGTATGATATGCTCGGGCCTCGAAGAGGCAGGCGCAGATCGGAGCTTGAGAGTTTTGGGTAGAGAGCGGAGCAGCAGCGTGATGGACTTCAAAGTCAGCATAGACGAGCACGCCGACACTTACTCGATTGTCGCGGTGCGTGGCGAGGTGGATCTCCACACAGCCCCTAAGGTCCAGTACGCCATTGAAAGGGGCGCGGAGGGCGTAGAGGCGGTGGTTGTGGACATGGGCGACATCGCGTTTATGGACTCGACCGCCCTCTCGACGCTCATGCGCGCCAAGGAATCCCTGGAGAAAAAGGGCACCTCCCTCAGGCTTACCGCCCCTTCAGAGGCCGTCGAGCGCATCTTCGCGGTTACGGGATTCGGGGACTACTTCGACATCTATCCCTCCCGAGAGGCCGCAGTCGGCGGGTAAGGAGTCTCGGGCGCGGAGCGTTCGAACGCATCACGCTTTACGTACTAGAATTTGATCACGTGATGACCGAAGTTAAGAGAATCAGAGTTCCCAAGCCTCTTAGTAGTCTCGGGGAGAGCTTCAAGGAGGCAGGGCACGAGCTTTACCTTGTAGGCGGGATCGTGCGTAGTGCGCTGCTTGACGGGCCGGACGAGGACGCGCACCCGGGGGAGGTCACGGGCTTGGATGCCACGGCGGACGCGCTCTCGAGGAAGATCACACGCGTGAATGCGGACGCGACAACGGACGCATATCCGAATAAGATCAAACGTCTCCTTAGGCCGTACGCTGAGCACCTGTGGACGGTCGGTGAGCGATTCGGGACTATCGGCGCCAGGGTGGGAGAGTACGATGTCGAGGTCACGACGTACCGCAGCGATCTCTACACCGAGGGGAGCCGGCACCCGGAGGTCCGCTTCGGGGAGAGTCTGGAGGAGGACCTGGCGCGGCGGGACTTCACGATCAACGCCGTCGCGGCGGACGCGCTTACGGGTGAGATCTTGGATCCCTTCGACGGCCGCAAGGATCTGGAGCTTGGCATCATCCGAGCGGTTGGTAACCCGCTGGACCGGATGCGCGACGACCCATTGCGGATGCTTCGGGCGGTTCGCTTCGAGACCGTGCTCTCGACTACCGAGAAGCCGTTCGGGTTGGACTCGGAGCTGGAGGCGGCGATCAGAGAGAACGCTCACTGGCTCGAGAGCATAAGCGCCGAGCGTATAAGGGAGGAGTTCGAGAAGATTCTGACTTCCGAAAACGTAGCGAAGGGACTGCGTACCCTCGTGCGTCTCGGTCTGATGTCCTACATCGTCCCGGAGTTCATGGAGACACTGAATGTTGAGCAGGAGGCTGAGTTCCATCATAAGGACGTCTTCGAGCACACCTTGCTCGTGACGCAGAAC
>JAWWQA010000293.1:0-5721 GCA_033854695.1 Rubrobacteraceae bacterium | reverse complement strand
AGTTATTCACGTTGAAGCCGCAGGCGTACGCCTGCTTCCGCTGGTCGGGTGTCCAACCGATTAGCGGGACGGTCAGCAGCGTGCGCGTGCCGGTGTGGCGATCCTGCTCGACAAACCTATCGGTTTCCGAGCCGTCGGGGAGCTTGATTGGGTCCGGATTGTCGTTGGGGATATTCTCGAAGTACCAGTCGCTGGCGTGATTGGCGATGTCGTACTGCCAGTTGTAGCGCGTCGTCGCGTTCCCACCCCACCGCCGTACAGGCAGCCGCAGCTCGCTGGCCAGCGACTCGTCGGCGAAGTTTATCCCGTAGATGTCGGCGCTGATCTGGTGCCGGTCCGCCAAGATGTCCACGGCGAGGGCAGGACCGCCGGTGGTGGGGGGCGGCGTTGGCGGGGTAGGGGAAATCGTTGGCGGGGTAGGGGAACTCGTTGGCAGGGTGGGGGACGTCGTTGCCGTACGACGCTTCCTGGCATGCTTCCTCTTCTTGGCGCTAGCCTCCGAAACCCCGAAGACCTTGCTGGTCTCCGAGAGTGTTCCTATAGTCTCCGCTTCGGGGCCTGTAGCCGTAACGTCAGAAGCTGGTCCGGCCGACGAGATCAGTAGAACAACCATGAGAGACGTACCTGCGCTTAAGAGCCATCTGCTCCACTTCCTAAGTGTTCTGCTCCGAAATCGTCTCAAGTGGCCTGCTCCTTCTCTTCATCTTTATACATTATCGGCATAAGAGGCGCGAGGCTTTAACGGCTGTGCGGTGCTCTAGAATGGGGACGTGAAGCCTGCCCTCGACGCCCGCGTCTCTCTGGCCCTCGAACTGACGATCTTTTTCTGGGCATCGGCCTTCGCCGGTATTCGGGTGGCCCTCGAGTCCTACAGTCCAGGTCACGTGGCACTGCTGCGGTTTCTCGTGGCTTCGGTGGCGCTCGTCATCTACGCGGTGGTGCGGCGGATGCGGCTGCCGGAGTTGCGGGATCTGCCAGCAGTCGTGCTCTCGGGTTTTCTCGCTTTCACCGTCTATCACGTCGCGCTCAACTACGGGGAAATCACCGTCAGCGCCGGGTCGGCGAGCCTCCTGGTCAGTACAGCCCCGATCTTCACGGCCTTGTTCGCCGCGGCGTTCTTGGGCGAACGCGTCGGTCCTCTGGGTTGGGCCGGGATGGGGATAAGCTTTCTCGGGGCGGCCCTGATCTCCTTGGGAGAAGGTGGGGGCTTCTCGCTGGACCCGGGCGCGCTACTGGTGCTCCTCGCTGCGATCTCCTCCGCCGCTTACTTCGTGGTATCGAAGCCCTACCTCCAGAAGTACACGGCGCTCGAGTTCACCACCTACGCCATCTGGGCCGGGACGATCCTGACTCTGGTCTTCCTCGCCGAGCTACCTGCGGAGATCGCGGCGGCGCCGGTAAGGACTACCTTGACGACGATCTACCTCGGGCTCTTCCCGACGGCGGTTGCCTACATCGCCTACGCCTACGTCCTCTCGCGGATGCCCGCCTCGCGCACGGCGAGCTTCCTCTACCTCGTTCCGGCCGTGGCGTTACTCGTCGCCTGGGTCTGGCTCGGCGAGGTGCCGCCGGCGCTCTCCCTGATCGGAGGCGCGATCGCCCTCGCGGGCGTACTGCTCGTGAACCGGTACGCTCGCCGACGGTAGTAAAATCCGATCGTGGCCAGAATGGGCGATGGAAAAGAGAGGCAGAATCAGTGGATACCCAACGTGCACACCCCGAGACCCGCATCGGGCACGTTCATCTCAAGGTGGCAAACATCGAGCGTGCTCTTGGCTTCTACCGTGACCTGTTGGGCTTCGAGGTGACCCAGTGGTATGGCGAGGAGGCCGTATTCCTCTCCGCAGGCGGATATCATCACCACATCGGCCTGAACACCTGGGCCGGGCGCAACGTCCCGCCTGCTCCTCGCCAAGCCGCGGGCCTCTTCCACCTCGCCATCCTCTACCCCGAACGCCGGGAACTCGCCCGGATTCTCAAGCGGCTCCTTGACAATGGCTACCCTCTCGACGGCGCCTCCGACCACGGTGTCTCGGAAGCTCTCTACCTGCGCGACCCCGACGACAACGGAGTCGAACTCTACTGGGACCGCCCGCGCGAAGAGTGGCCCCGGGACAAAGACGGGGGTCTGGCGATGGTCACCCTGCCGCTCGACTTGAAGGGACTCCTGGCCGAGCTCGACGGTAGAGAGAGTCTTTAAAGGATCGCACTCCTCTGAAGAGGTAACCTCAACAGACGCGTAGGCTGGTCTTGGACATTGGCTTTACCGGCGGCGCGGACCCGCCAGAAGCGACGCCACGCGGCCCGCGAGGGGAGGCCCGCCGGTCTTTGGTAACCCCCCGGTTGCGCCCTGCCCGGCCGACGCCTGTTCTCCGCTGCGTGGGTCGGTAGCGGCAAGGTGTTCGCCGGTCTCCGGGTCTATGCCGGCCGCCTGGACACGCGGAAGCCTGGCGTACTCGCCTTCGCGGCGCTCGATGGTGTGGCCGCGGGCGATAAGTTCGGCCTGAGCCTGCGGCGTAACGCGGCCTTGCTCGAGGGTAATCTTGGTTCCTGACTGCGCGTCGAGCCGCTCGGCATCTATGGCGCGGGCCGGGTCGAGCCCGAAGTCAACAGTGTTCACTATGGCGAGGAGAGAGCCCATGATTATTTGGGGGCCGCCTGCCCCGCCGACCACGAGAACAGGCTTCCCGTTCCGCGCCACGATGGTTGGGCTGATCGAGGATCGCGGCCGCTTGCCCGGCTCCGGCTCGTTGGCAGTACCCGAGCCGGTGAAGTCGGTCAGCTCGTTGTTGAGCAGTATGCCGGTGCCCTCCGCGACCACGGCGCTACCGAAAGACTGCTCGATGGTGCAGGTTAGCGCTACGGCGTTGCCGGCGGCGTCTATCACCGACAGGTGTGTGGTGCTGCCCTCGGTGTTGTCATCTGTGCCGGAAGGCTGTTCCACCTCTTCGAGGTTGCCCGGTTTGTAGGAGCCGGCCTTTTCGGGGTCGATCTCGGCCCCCCTGCTCTCTGCGTAGGTCTTGTCGGTTAGCTGCGCGGCCGGTACGTCGACGAAGTCAGGGTCGGCTACGTACTCGTCCCGGTCCGCGAAGGCGAGCTTCTGGGCCTCGGCTAGAAGGTGGAGGGCATCGCCCGATGACTGGCCCTCTGACGCCAGGTCGAAGCCTTCGAGGATGTTGAGTATCTCGATCACGGCGATTCCACCCGAGGTCGGCGGCGGCATGGCCAGGATCTCGTACCCTCGATAGTCGCCGGCGAGCGGCTCGCGCCAGACCGGCCGGTAGGAGGCGAGGTCTTCTTTGGTCATGAGCCCCTCGTCTCCGGGATAGCCGCTCGGGTTCTGCATCTCCTCGACTATACGGTCTGAGATCTCACCCTCATAGAAGGCGTCTGGACCTTGCCGGGCGATGAGCGTCAAAGTGTCGGCGAGCTGGGGCTGGACGAGAATGGAGCCCGCCTCGTAGGGCTTCTCACCTTCGACGAGAAACTGCCCCGCCGTCTCCGGGAAGAGCTGCAGCCTCGCCACGTGGTTTCCCATCTCCTCCGAGAGCGACTCCGGCACCTCGAACCCCTCGCGGGCGAGCCGTTCGGCCGGGGCGATGGCTTCGGGCAGACCAATGGTCCCGTAGCGGTCGAGCGCGGCCTGCATTCCCGCTACGGTTCCCGGAACGCCGACGGTAGTGTGTCCGGTGAAGGTCTTGTACAGGCCCTGCCCGGCGAAGGTCTCGGGCGTGATTGCGGCGGGTGCCGTCTCGCGGAAGTCGAGCGCTGCGCTCTCGCCGTTCGCGCCACGATAAACCAGGAAGCCGCCTCCGCCGATCCCGCAGGACTGTGGCCGGGCGACGCCGAGGGCGAAGGTCGCGGCTACAGCGGCGTCCATCGCGTTACCGCCCGCGTCGAGTACCTCGACCCCGGCCTGTGAGGCGGCGGGGGACTCCGAGGCGATCACGCCCCCGCTGCTGCGTACTGCATCTCTGTACCGTGAGCCTTCGACCGCCGACGCGTCGCCGACAGAGGCGGTCACGAGGAGCAGCGTAAGCGTTGCGACGGCGAAGACTCGATACATGTCCCACTTCCCCTCAAGTCACAGCTCCCGGTTCGCAATTTTCCCGCTTGGCGGGACGTTCCCTGCAACGAATACTATCTTGCGCGTGCTTTACGAGGCAAGACCTCTCGGCCCCACCCTGACGACTCAGACCAAGAGTATGGACTCCCCAGACGAGACCCGAACCTTCGACAAGGGCAATGCAGAGAAGATAAATTCCCGGAAACTCATATACAGGATCCGCAATAACATCCCTGCCTGCGAGCCCGGAACGATGCTCAGGACCGTGATTGTGACCAGGCCGCGACCACAACATCTTGTGGTGCTTAATAAAGTTGCACGTAGTTGCACGTATATGCAAGCTCTCATCTAATATCCTCTAATACATAGGGGCGGATTGCCCCTTCTAAGGGTGCTCAGAGCATCAACTTCTACCTGAGGTTGATAGGAGACGCGGGCAGAGCGTAACCTGATTCAGGGTAAGCAAACTTGACGTTGTTTGCGCTGCGAAAGAGGCGGAAACTTCTCTTATTAGAGGGGCCGGGCCCCCACATCTGGTACATGTTGGTCTGGTAGCTATCCCGTTACCTTCCGGCCCCATCATTAATCACGAGGCGCACTATAAGCGAAGCGCCACTACCGTGCATAGTCCAAACTGCCTATTTTCTTAGATGACTTTTACCTGGTGCCTCGTCAATCGTCGAATGAAGTCCGGGTACCCTTCTCGCCCTTGGAGCTCTAGCCATTCCCTCGCCGTCCGGGGCGGCAGTGCAGAGCATGAATTGTCCCACCGACAGAGCGACTCTGGATATTTATGCAGGACCACAATATCTAGTGAGTAGCCTCCCTTATGAAGCCAGCCTCCTAGGCCATTAGGACTGGGGCAGTCGGATTTTACGCAATACGCTACTTGACTCTTGCGCCTAATCCCAAGGTAGGGCATGATTCCAACGTAGCTATAAAAGGTAGGGCTGATCACCCTTCCCTGAAGAACGGAGGCACCTAAGTTGCTCTCAGAAAAACTAACCCGACCCTCTCGTCAGTGGTTGATTTTGGCCTTGGCGGTAGGGCTGGCCCTAGCAATGGCCTTCTCGATGGCCGTAACCGGAGACGCCCAGGCCAAGAAGAAGAAGCACCAGTCTAATCTCAGGAATTTCAACAGAACGAGCACCGTCGCTCAACAACCAACCACTTTCGTCACCGCTGCATCCAACCCGCTGACTGCAACCCCTTACACCTTCAAACAAATCAACAAGCCAAAGACGGTCAATAACGTCAGCGTGATAGTAAACCTCGCCGCGCTTAACACTAACGATACCGGCCTGTTCTTAGGCCTGGACGGCATCGACACCGGAATCCCGCTTCAAGGGTTCACCAACAACGTCAATTTCACGGCTACCGGCACCCCTATCAACGGGAATCAGATAGCGAAGGCAGCGGCTGACGGCCAGCTGGTGGGCACCATAATCGACAGAACTCCGAACGATAATATTGTGGCTGTTAACAACAATAACACCACGCTAACGATCAAAGGTAAGAGGAGGAGTTAGCCCAATTAGAAAATAGACTCTCCTCTAGCAAGAAGAGCAGGTTCAGAAGGAGAGGGCCGGGGCATAGTAGTCCCGGCCCTCTCTTTTCGACAGCTAGACAAGAAGATGCTGATCAGGCGTCTTCTT
>JAWWQA010000292.1:0-3970 GCA_033854695.1 Rubrobacteraceae bacterium | reverse complement strand
GTAAAGAAGAAGAGAGTCGGGGTTTTGTAAGAGCCCTTTGGCCCTTGCATCGAGTCCTAGCGGTTCGTGCTTTGCCGGCCAGCAGCAGTATTGGTTAGAATTGATAGCCGGTATGTAACCGGATAGGGGAAACGCGGCGCAAGCCGCAAGGAGGAAAGGTATGCC
This sequence comes from Rubrobacteraceae bacterium, assembly GCA_033854695.1. Lineage (GTDB taxonomy): Bacteria > Actinomycetota > Rubrobacteria > Rubrobacterales > Rubrobacteraceae > Rubrobacter_F. The sequence goes on along the minus strand of JAWWQA010000292.1, from coordinate 3,805 downwards.
GCAAGAGCACGTGATTGGCGTTGATCCGTTCAAGCCGCTGGCTCAGGAGCCCGAGACGGGCCACAACCGCTGGCACGAAGCCGTTCCGCCGGTAGTCGAGGTGGATCCCGGCGACACCGTCGTCTACGAGACGCGCGACGCCTTCGACGGGCAGCTGAACAGCGAATCCACGGAGACGGACGTCGAGCAGTTGAACCTGAACCCCGTCCATCCGCTGACCGGACCCGTCTACGTGAAGGGCGCGGAGCCGGGAGACCTTCTCGAGGTGGAGCTAGTGCACATCGAGGCCGACCCGTGGGAGCAGTGGGGCTACACGATCGAGGTACCGGGCTTCGGTTTCCTGCGCGACTACTTCCCCGACCCGTTCATCGTCCACTGGCGTCTGCACGGCAACGAGTATGCGGAGTCAGAACAGCTGCCCGGTGTGCGTATCCGCTGTAACCCGCACCCAGGTTGCCTTGGCCTGGCTCCCAGCGCCGAGCTGCGACAGCGCGCCACGGAGCGGGAGGCCGAGTTGTCCGAACGGGACGGGTTCGCTCTGCCCCCGGAGCCGACGGATGCAGTACCGGGCGACGAGACGCTCGCACAGGAGGGACTGCGCACTATCCCGCCGCGCGAGACGGCCGGAAACATAGATATCAAGCAAATTTCACCGGGCACTACCGTACTGCTGCCTGTGTACACCGATGGTGGATTAGTCTCGACGGGCGACGTTCACTACGCTCAGGGAGATTGTGAGGCCTGCGGGACGGCTATAGAGATGCGCTCCCGCGTTCACCTGCGCTTCGGGGTTCGTAAGGGAGAGGCCGCGCGCCAGGAGATTCGAGATCTGCAGTTCTTCCGGGACGACTACTTCACCGCGCCGGAGATGGCTGTTCCGCGCCGGTTCTTCGCCACGACCGGCATCAGCGTACGCAAGGATGGTCAGAATGAGAGCGAAGACCTTACCGTCGCCGCACAGAACGCGCTGCTCAACATGATAGAACACCTCCATACCCGTGGCTTTACCCGCCAGCAGGCCTACGCGCTCTGCAGCGTGGCGGTGGACCTGCGCATCAGCCAGACAGTGGACGTGCCGAACCTGCTCGTAAGCGCCTTGCTGCCGCTGGACATCTTCATGTAGCTTCTGGACGGCTACCGCGTTCGGCGGCGAGGATGGCCGGGATCGCCAGGAGGAGCATGACGACGATCCCGGGCGGGAGGAGGGTGTAGCTCCCCGAAGCGTCGCGCAGGATGCCAGCGGCGAAGGGGCCACCGGCGGTGGCAAGAGCGAGGAGAGCGAACTGGAGGCCCATAAGGCGACCGTAGAGCGGGCCGCCGAAGTGGCGGCCCATGATCACGGCTCGCATCGGCAGGACCGCGCCGAAGGAGACCCCGAAGAGCCCGACGTACAGATAGAGCCACGACCACTCTGCCGCACCGGGCAAGAGAGCGCTGGAGAGCGCCAGCATCAGGAAAATGACCGCGATGACTAACGAGGGACGCACCCGGTCCCCGAGCACTGGGAAGAAGATTCGTCCGGGTAGCCCAACGAGCCCGGCGAGGCCAGCCGCGAGGGCTGCTGTTCCCGCCGGAAGGCCGAGCTCCTGAAGATAGGCCACCTGGTGGAAGAGCAGCGCGAAGGCCGCCGCGAGCCCCAGAAAGTAGGAGGCGCTCACCAGCCAGAAAGTCCGGTTCGTGTGCCGAAAGCCCTCGGCCATCGCCCGGTAGCTTGCCTTCAAGTCTAGCCTCTCTTGCCGTGCCTCTTCTCGCGGGCGGTCTCGCAGGAAAACGAGCGCAAGGGTTCCGACGGCTGCGAGCAACACCGCTGCCAGTACGAGCGTGGCGCTTCGCCAGCCCATGCTCTCGACCAGTCGCTGCGTGAGGGGTATGAAGATCGGGGCCGAGAGCCCCGCCAGGAGGGTGAGCATCCCTATAGCCTTCCCGGTACTTCTACTCGCGAACCACTGGTCTATGGTCACGTAGGCAGGTTCGTACAAGGTGCAGGCCATGGCCGGACCGACGAGAAGGGCCCACGCGGCCAGAACCTGCCACCCCTCTGTTGCCCAGGAGAAGGTCGCGAGCCCCGCCGACCCGAACATCGCCCCGGCGAAGAAGATCCAACGCGAGCCAGCAACGTCGCACAGAGTCCCGACGATGGGGGCCAAAGCGCCCGAGACGACCACTCCGAGCCCCAGAGCACCGCTCAAGAGCGTGTAGCCGAACTCCCCGGCGGCTGCGTCCTCCCCGAGCAGGACGCTATAGGCGTAGTAGATCGTGCCGTAGCTGACGTTGGTGATCACCGCGAGAACGACCACGACGACCCACCGGTATTGCCCCTCCTCCCGGGAAGGATTCAGTGGTTGTGGCCGCCGTGCCCCCCGTGGCCCGGATGGTACCTCGTGCCGGGTAACGTACCGCCATCGGGCCGCCGCGCTACCTCGGGCTCGTGGGTGCTCTTCTCGACGCGGTGCATCGCGCTCGAGAGAGCAGCGGGCATCTTCCTGGTGGCGGGCATGTGGTAGACCCGCCTCGCCACAAGCCCGCAAGAGGGGCATGTCATAGGGTCACTCGCCTCCGCGAACGAACGCTGCTGCTCAAAAGGTCCGCAATCCTCGCAGAGAAACTCGTAGGTTGGCACTGGATCTCCTATCCCTTTCGCCGTTGCCGGTCCCGGCTTCTTTCCGCCGCGATTTTAACCACGAGCGCCGTTTGGCGCGAGGTTCCTCACCTGTCAGCTATATAGCTCGAGTGTGAGGAGGTGGCTTAATAGTCTCCCTTAAAGCTGCTTGACTTCGGTTCTAGCACGGCAGCCTGAGAGACCACTTCGCAATTCGTCTGCATCCAGATTTCGGCCGATGAATACCATTTCGCTGATGCGAGGTTCGCCGGCTTCCCACGGTCTATCTACGGCCTGAGTGGAGAGCATATGAACACCTTGCGCCACGACCCGCTCGTCTCTCCCCTTGATGTTTAGCACACCTTTGAACCTGAATATATCCTGTCCTTTGGTGTTGAGGAGGTTTTGCAACCAGTATTGGAACCTCATCCGTTCCAAAGGGACTTCTTCCCGCAAACCTACAGACGTGACCGATTGGTCGTGTTCGTGATCCTCCTCTTCCAAAAATCCCGGATCTGTCTCAAGCTTTTGGGACAGGTCGAAAGCCCTAATATCGAGGATCTCTTCTATAGGTATCTGAGAGCGTTCTGTCCTGACCACACGGGTTGTGGCACTAATTCTCTTTATGCGATTCTCTAGTTGGGAAAGATGCTCGGACGATACGAGGTCTGTTTTGTTCAGAAGGACCAGGTCCGCAAACGCGATCTGTTCGACCGCTTCGTGTCCATCGTCTAAGTGTTGCTCGATATGCTTGCTGTCAACCACCGTGATAACGGCGTCCGGATAATAGCGTCTTTGTATCTTCGAATCCGCAAAAAACGTCTGGATGACGGGTGCTGGATCCGCTAACCCGGTAGTCTCGATCACGACCCTATCGAACTCTACGGAGCCGTTAGACTCTTTCTCCTTTCTACGAGCATACAGATCGGTTAGAGTCCTGATCAAATCTCCCCGGACCGTGCAGCAGATACAGCCATTGTTCATCTCAAAAATTTCTTCGTCGGTATTCCCGACGATGAGTTGGTTGTCTATCCCTATTTCCCCAAACTCATTTACGATTACCGCGATCTTTTCCCCGTGTGCTTCCGTCAGGATCCGGTTGAGTAAAGTAGTCTTACCCGACCCGAGAAATCCCGTTATGATAGTTACAGGCATCGCCGTTATAGCCATGCGCTCTCCTTTCTTTGCGATGTACTGATTTTAGTA
>JAWWQA010000291.1:0-4650 GCA_033854695.1 Rubrobacteraceae bacterium | reverse complement strand
GCGCGGCAGTGGACGATCCGCAGAGTACCCGAAGTGCTCCAACAAAGCGGTGCAGCACGCCCTGCGCCCCAGACATCTCAACTGTGGCGACTCGCGGTCCTGTCGATCGTGGCAGTCGTGGCTCTCTCGCTGTCAGCGTGCGGGGGTGGCGGCGGTTCCGAGTCGAGCAAGACGTCGGGCGAGTCGTCGAGTGAGCCATCGAGCGGCGCCGCGCTGCTGCCGAGAGACGTCATCATCCCACTCAGCGAGGTTAAGGAGGTCTTGCCCGAGATGACCCAGGGGACCGCCACGGGCCAGGATGAGAGCGCCCTCGGCAACCCTACCGGCACCAGGAGCGTGACCTACGCGAACGACGACGGCTCGCAGAGGGTCGTGATCTCCGTGGCCCAGTACCAGAGCTCTGAAGACGCGTCGTCGGCGTTCCAGCAGGCCGTTCAGGGGAGCCTCAAGGCCCCGGGAGGCGGGGGCGAAACCGTGTCCGGTCTGGGTGAGGAGGCATTTATCGGCACCAGCGCCCAGGGCGGGGAGACGCACGTCGGAGGCGGCGCGCTGTACGGCGACCTGATCGTGAATGCGACCCTGCAGGGCTACGACGGCACGGAGGAGAACAAAGCCAAGGTCACTGAGCTCATCCGTAGGCAAGCCGCTGCCGCCGAGCAGGCGCTGTAGCTTGGCGGCATCTACTCGGAACTACCCAGCGGTTCTGCGGCTCAGAGCCTGTTTGGTAATTTATGCTCCCCTCGCCAGCCGCCTCAGTATCAGGCGAATCATGGCTATCTCAATGAGGTTTTCGCTGGTCTGTACGCTTCACTACCCGCCAGCATCGCCTCGGGCGCCTCCGCGACGAAGCGGCCCATACCACCGCACTCATCCACTTCGAAGTGTGGGCAAACGACGTATGCCAGACTTTCCGGGTCGAGAACCTCGGCCACCGCCTTACGCACATCCTCGTACATCAGGAACATGCTGGTATGGATCAGCGTAGGACGTTCATGGTAGGAGTCATCCGCTCGCGCCCACGTAGTACAGATACACGAAGGAGGCACAGGGTTCGTTGCAGACGCCGGACGAGATAGAGAAACTCAGCGACGCCGGGCCAGTCGGCTAACGTACTCTCGCTCCTCTTCGCCGAAGAAGGGCGGGTCTCCTGCGCGAGCGTTCTCTCGGACACGCTCGGGCTTGCTGGTGGCAGGAATAGCGCAGCTCACCCGCTGGTCCGAGAGGACAAACTTGAGGAGCGCCTGCGCCCAGGTCTCGACGCCGAACTCTCGCAAGAGTTCGAGATCTTCCTTAGAAGGAGCATTGCGGACGAGGCGTCCACTACCCAAGGGGACCATGGCAATCACGCCAAGTCCGAGCCCTTCTGCAAGCGGCAGCACCTCTTCGGTAACCGTAACGTCGGTGGCGTTATAGGGCACCTGCACGAAGTCCACCCTGCCCTCGCGCATCACGTCCATCAGGGCAGGGAAGGCAGCGTGTGAGTAGTGTGTAGCCCCGATCGAGCGAACCTCGCCTTCCCCCTTTAGCTCCTCAAGCATATCGAGCCGCTTCTCGACAGCCACTAGATTGTGGACTTGGTAAAGCTCGATCCGCCCGCCGAAGAAATTTAAAGCGTTCTCGATCTGGCGCTCCGCCTCCCGGTCGTTGGAGGTCCAAACCTTCGTAGCGACAATCGCCCTATCTCGTCCGTGCTTCTCGAGAGCGTCGCCCAGCACCCTCTCTGCCTCGCCATACATCGGGGAGGAGTCGAAGAGGGTTACGCCGCTATCGAGGGCGGCTCGCACTACCTCATGACGCGCTTCCTCCTCACGGCCGCGCACGTCGAGGACTTGCCAGGTACCGAGACCCACGGCCGAAACTTCTACGTCGCTGCGTCCGAGCTTCCGGGTCTGCATCTTTAGCTACTCTCCTTAGTAGGTGGCGTGAAGGACTTCTCGGCGCGGTTCTCTAATCCGGCGACGGTGGTGAGGAACCATTCGGGGCGGGGGCGCACCTCTCCTGTTTCAGTGTCGTAGAAGACCTGAGCGCTCGTACCTTCGGCGACCGTGCGGCCCTCATCAAAGCTCTCCCCGGTACGAAGCTCGTAGTCCATGGTAAAGGAGCGGTCCCCGACGGTGCGAATGCTCACGGCACTGTAGAGGGCGTCATCCAGGAAGATCGGAGCCTTATAACGGATCGTGGCCTCTGCAACTACGTAGCGCACGCCCGGCAGGTCGCCCGCCTCCAGGGATCCAAGACCAAGGTTCTCGGCGAGCTTTCTCCAGTACGCTACCCGCGCCGCCTCGAAGTAAGCAAGGTGAACGGCGTTGTTGACGTGCCCGTAGGGGTCGAGGTCCTGATAGCGGATGGAGATCTTCTCTACCACGGGGGGATTCTTCAAGGATACGCCTCTCTAAAACATAGGTTTCTTTTGGAGAGCGATTTTACCCGTTGAGCGAATTTACAAATACTGGGGCAGCCTATCTGGTTTAATGGGCACGATGGAGGAGTTCGAGGAACTTCTGGAGCAAGGGGAGACGCTCGCGGGGGAGGGTCTCTTGGAAGAGGCACTCTTGCGCTTCGAGCAGGCGCTCGCCCTTGACCCGGACAACCCGGAGGTAATAGAGGCCATAGGCCGGGCGCTCCTGGGCCTCGACCGCGCCGAGGAGGCCGAGGCCAGCTTCCTCGACGCTCTGGAGCTCGACCCCGACTGGGTAGCTCCCCGCATGGGCCTCGCCGCCCTCGCCATGCGCAATGACGAGCCGTTCAAGGTGGTGCATCATCTGGAGAGGGCTACGGCTTCTGACCCCGAGTATCCGGACGCCTTCGTCGAGCTCGGGCGCTACTACGGGCTGATGGGTGAGCCGGGCCTGGCGCGCGCGACTTTCGAGCGGTGGACGCGTGTCCATCCCGAGGATGCGGACATGCTCATAAATGCCGGTCTCACCGCCTTCGACGCCGCCGAGTACTCTCAGGCCCTCGAGTTCTTCGAGAAGGCCCTCGAGATCGCCCAGGACGGTGAGCAAAAGAGCGGAGCCCGCACGTTCCGGGCTAACTCTCTAGACATGCTCGGGCGCTATCCCGAAGCGATAGGCGAGTATGAGCGGGTAATAGGATATGCTCCGGACTGGTGGGAGGCACATGCGAACCTTGGGATCTGCCACGCTCGCAATGGCCACTTGGAAGAGGCCGAGAGGGCGCTCCGGCGAGGGCTCGAAGAGTGTCCGGGCTCACCGGAGATCAGAGACGAGCTCGCTGCACACCTCCTCTCCCAGAACAAGAACCTCAAAGAGGCGCTTGCGCTCGCCGAGGAGGCGGTGGCGTTGGGGCAGGATGAGATCCGGCACCTCTACACTCTGGGCGAGGTACGTCTTGCTTTGGGCGATGAGGAGGGCTCAGCAGGAGCTTACAGAAAAGTCCTGGACCTCGACCCCGAAGACCCGAACGCGCACCTGGAGATCGGGCTCTACCACGAGCGCCGCGGCGAAGTCGAAAAGGCCGAGCAACACTTCGTGGAAGCCCTGACGCAGGACCCCGGCAACCCCCGCTCCCTTTACTCCTACGCGAGCCTCTACTACGCGACCGACGACCTCGAGACCGCGGAAGAGCTGCTCATCCGGGCCATCGCCGCCGACCCCGGCTACTCTCCCGCCCTCTCGGCGCTGGCGAGCATAAGGGCCCGCCACGGCGACTACACCGCTTCCCTCGACTTCATCGAGAAAGCCGTCGCCGCCGGCGAGCAAGACGCCGAGCACTTCAAGCAGGCTCTGGAGTTTGCTCCCCTGCGTAACCACCCAAGGTTCCGCACCCTTCTCGCCCGCATGAGCGCTTCGGGAAACCCGGGGAACGGGGCACGATAACCTGAAAAGACGATGCCACTCCCCCTCGTCGCGAGCGTGTTCCTCATCCTCACCGGACTCGTCATCCTCTCCTTCGGCCTCTACGCCGTCCTAGCACGGAGGCTGTGACCAATTTTCTCACCGCGGACCCGGCCAGTATCTTACGAAAGGATGAGTTCCGTCCCCCGAAAGTATAACCGTAGCCCCGAAGAGGCCGTGGAGCTACCGGCAGTATTTCTACGCGAGACGAGCAACACGCAGATGACAGAACACAATCTGCGTGTATCACTGGTGTGTCCTCAACCGGTGGCAAAGGTGGGCCAGCTCGACCAGCTCATCGAAGCCCCATGTTCCCCGATCCGTGACCCGGCGGGACAGTTGCCGGGGGAGCTCATTGACTCCCAAATGGGCCCCACTAATGGCCCCGGCCATGGCCGCGGTAGTGTCCACATCCCCTCCCACGGCGATAGCCGTACAGACCGTCTCCCAGTAGTCCTCGGGACTCCTCAAGAACGAGTACAGGCTCCACAACACGCTCGTCGTGACGAATGGAGATATGCCCCGCCATTCGTCCGGGTAGTCCGGATTCTGCCCGATCCTGGTGATCAGTGTTACCACTTCCTCGGGAGGTAGATGCATCCATCGCGCGAGCTGCCGCAGGCTTGTGGCGAGCGAGCCCTCGATCCGCGCGGCCCAATCGGCGAGTTGGGAGAGGAAGGGCCCTGCCTCGATCTTTTTACTCCTGACGGCTAGCGCCACGGCTCCGGCTATGGCGACCGCTCCGGCCGAGCACCGCGGGTCCCGGTGGGTGATACGTCCCTGGTCGTGAGCA
>JAWWQA010000290.1:0-7284 GCA_033854695.1 Rubrobacteraceae bacterium | reverse complement strand
GAAACCCTCGATGGAAGCGGCGCCCATAAGGGCAACCAGGGCCGGGTCGTCTCCGTAGGAGCGGCTGTGGATAGCCGCTCCCGAACCCGTGTCTATTACAGGAGCAAGGTCAGTGTTCACACCCCCGCGTTTGAGCTCGCGGCCTATCTCCTCCGAGATCTGGCGATCCTCCTCCGGGTCTGCTCTGCTCCCGACCTCCGCCGCCGACGGCTGCGCCGCTACCCATGGAGCGCTCTGCACCTCCCCACCTTCATAGTCGACTGCGACGAACAAGGGGATCGCAGGCTCCGTCTCCATCGAGAGGCGTTGCAGGGAGTTCGTAAGAGCCTTGGTCTGCTCCTCCGACTCCATATTGTTGCCGAAGAGCAGGACGCCACCGATGTTCCGCTCCCGGATCATCTTCTCTATGTAGTAGTTCGGCTCCGTGCCGTCCATGCCAACTATAAACATCTGCCCTACCGCGTCCCGGACGCTCAATTTATCTGACTCCTCCACGGTTGTTTCCTGCTTATTAGTTTGCTCCACTTCGGGTTTTTGAGCCTCACCTCTGTCGTCCATACAGCCGCCGAGCATTCCTAAAGAAATTATGGCGACGGCCAGCGCAAGTAGAAGCTGTCGAGCAGCACAGGTTTTGGATTCTTTACGTCCCAAGTTCCTTCCGATTTCGGCTCAAGATCAAGCGCTTCCACTCGCGCTGACACTCTAAGGACTTCAAGCTAATTAAAACCCAAAATCGTCGAACGTTTGCGACACGACGGAACGGAGAGAACGATACCTCTTGACGTTCTGCTGGCAAGGACAGTAGTATCCGAAGCATAGGGTGATGAGGGTTATATATCAAGGCAGAGCGAACACGGTAAATCGAGGCCAAAAGGAGGAGCGAAAGTAGTGTCACCATCACAGGACCGGATCATCGAGGCTGTGCAAGCCTTCGTCACCGCAGACACCTGGGCCGGGAGTAAACAGATCGTAGAAGCCAACCGCGATGTGCTGCTTACTGACGCAGCGAACGAGGTCTTTGCTGACTTGCTAGAGCAATACAAGGATAACGAAAACGCCACCCGCATCCTCGAAGAGCACCACGCGCTGCTACTTCGCTGCCGTAGTGAGGGTATAGACGCCGCCTTCGCAGAGCTTGTAGCACCCGGAGATCCATCCACCGCCGTGCCGGAGTCAATCGTCGAAGCCGTGCTGGCGTTCGCCAACGCTCGAACCTGGGCCGAAAGTAAACAGATGGTAGAAGCAAGGCGTGACGTGCTTCTTACCGACGCCGCCGATGGGGTTTTGGCTAACTTGCTGACACAATATAAGGAGGACGAGAACGCAACCCGCATCCTCGGACAGCGCCGCGCGCTGCTGGCTCGCTGCCGCCGCGAGGGTATAGAAGCTGCCTTCGCGGATCTTGTGCCGCAGTCGCCCGTCGAGGTTGTGCTGGCGTTCGTCAATGCGCAGACCTGGACCGAAAGCAAACAGATCGCAGAAGCTCATCGCGATGTGTTGCTCACCAACACTGCTGATGAAGTCTTGGTTACCTTATTAGAGCAATATGAGGATAACGAAGATGCTACCCGTCAACTCGAAGAGCACCGCGCTCTGCTGGCTCGGTGCTATTGCAAGGGCATAGACGCCGCCTTCGCCGACCGCCTGCCTCCGCCGGCAGCGCGGAGCGAAAGCGAGTTAGGCACCCTACTGCAAGAGTTGGGGCAGTTGACGAAACCAGGCGATATGCCACAGGCGGTCGCCGTGTGCCAGGCTGCACTGGAACTGGTTAGTCGCGACAGCCAGCCGGAGTTGTGGGCGGCATTGCAAGGTCGGTTAGGTAATAGCCTGGCTCAGAATCCTTTGGGAGACAGAGCACAGAACATCGAAGACGCCATCGAGCACTACGAGCTCGCCCTCCAGGTCTACACCCGCCAGGACTTCCCCGAGCAGTGGGCAACGACCCAGAACAACCTGGCCACTGCCTACTCGGATCGCATCCGGGGAGACAGAGCACAGAACATCGAAGACGCCATCGAGCACTACGAGCTCGCCCTCCAGGTTAGAACCCCTACGACGTTTCCGCAGGACTGTCGTAACACTGCGTACTCTCTCGGAAACCTCCTGTACAATGAGCGCCGTTTCCCCGAAGCCCGCACGCCGTTCACGACCGCGCACGAGGCCGTGGAAGCGCTGCGCAGCGAGATTCAGCGTGAGGGCGCCAGGCGCGACCTGGCGGAACAGAACGCTGCTCTCTACGCCCGCCTGGTGCACTGCTGTCTGCTCAGGGACGACGAGGAAGCGGCCTTCAAGTATGCCGTTGCCGGGAAGGGCCGGGCCTTCGTGGACATGTTGGCTACCGCCCGCTTCAACCTCTCTGCCGCCGGAGCAGACGACCCGGAGCTGGCCGAGGACCTGCGCAAAGCCCAGAAGCTGCGCCAACAGATAGATAACCTGTGGGCCCAACTACGCGGCGAGGGTGGCCTCTCCACCCCTGACGGGACCGAACGCCGTTCCCCGGTGGATATGCGCGCCGACCTGCGCGCGCTGCAAGATCAAGAAGACACCTTCTGGGAATACATGGCCTACAGGCACCCGTCCCTCACTGCAACCCAGCAGGCGCCCGCCCTTACGGCCCAGGAGGCGCGCGGGCTGGCCGGGATGCTACGAGCTAGCTGGTAGAGTACTACCGGCACGAGGATGGCTGGTGCGCCTTCGTCGTCACCCCGGATGGCATGCGCCACGTTCCCTTGCGCGATATCGATGACGAGCTGTTGGGGCTCATGTTCAGGTGGCTGATGCGGATCGAGCTGCCCGCGGGGCACACAAGCAAAGAAAGCTATGAACGAAGCTCCAAATGGCTGCGGCAGTTGCACGAGGCGTTCATCGCGCCGCTACGGTCCTACCTGCCACGGAAGGGAAAGGTCGTCCTGGCTCCCTTCGCCCATCTGCACCTTCTGCCCCTGGGCGCGGCCCTGAACCCGGCTACCGAGCGCTACGCTATCGACGAATACGCCCTCGCCTTCGCCCCCAACCTCGCCGCGCTGCGGGTTGCCCTGGATCAGGTAAGTCGCACGAAAGCCGCCGCCGGCCGGCAGACGCCGGAGCGCCTGCTAAGCGTGGCCTACCCCGGCAACGATCCGAAAAGAAAGGACTACCTGCCAAACGTGGTACCCGAAGCGAGGGCGGCCGCCCGCCACTTCGACCCCTGGGCCACCACGCCACTTTACGAGAAGGCCGCTACACCCGACGCGGTGCTGGCGAACGCACGCGGCCAGGACGTGGTCCACCTGGGCTGCCACGGCTTATTCAACCCCGAAACACCACACCGGTCGGGGCTCATGCTCTCGGGCGGATGGCTTACGGTGCAGCGCATCATCAACAAGCTGCGCCTGGACCGGACGAAACTGGCGATCATTGCCGCTTGCCTTAGCGGGCGTATCGGGCTGCGGCACGGCGAAGAGCACGTGGGGTTGGTGCAGGCGATGATGAGCGCCAGAGCGCGCGCGGTGGTCGCCAGCCTGTGGCAGGTCAATGACGCCGCAACCAGGGCGCTCTTCGAGGCTTTTTACGCCGGGATCAAAGCCGGCAGCTCCCCGGCTGATGCGCTCGCCAACGCCGCCCGAGAGGTGCGTAGTCGCCCGGGCTGGGAGCACCCCTACTACTGGGCCGCCTTCCAGGTAAGCGGCCTGGGCCACGGCGCGAACGGCTCGGGATTGGCACAAATGCCCAACGACGTGGTGAGGGGCATCGAGGATGCGTATCGCGATAGCATGGAGAGAGCACGAGGAGGTTCGACGATGGATCCCACAACGTTGGTGGAAAACAGCCGGGCCCTGCTGGAGCACATAGACGAGGACCTGGATAAGATACGGGCGACGCTGGACCCGGCTGAGCGGGACAGGATGGTAGCCCGTCTGCGAGAGCTGGACGAACAGGCCGCCGGGGTGCAGACAGCGGATGACCTGCTGAAACTGTCCGGCGCCGTTCACCAATTCGTCGAAGAAACTCCCGCGCTGGCCGGTTTCCGGTCTGAGGAAGTGGACGTAGAAGCGATAGAACGCAGCCGGTTCGGCTGGGAAGACTTAGACGAACCCCCCGAGGCTCAGTACGTCTGGGAGAACGTGACCGGGATACGCAATTACCTGCACGTGATCCGCTGGAACCTCGAAGAACAGACACAGGAAAGCAACGATGACGACTAGCACGCGGGGTTCGATAGGTGGTGCCGCGGTCGGCGAAGCCGGGCTGCTCGCCACCTTTTACCTCCCTCGCGACAAGGAGCGTGTCCAGTTGCTCCAGGACCGGCTGTGCCGGTCATTAGATCTGGTCCGGAAAGCACCTGGTAGATACTCGGATCTGGCCGAAGAAGCATATCTGATCCGCTTCGAACCGCGCGCTGGCTCGCCCATCGCTCACGACACAAGCATCATCCAACTGGCCCTCAACGCTCCCGGCAGCGCCGACAGTCCCTGGGAAACCGTACGGGAGAAACTGGAGAAGAGCATCCGGAATGCCGCGGACCTGGATGACAAGAGCATCCGGGATGCTGCGGAGCGGGATGCCAAGACCATCTGGGATGTCATCTGGGGTGCCGCGGGCCTGGGTAACATATGGGGCTACACCCTTACCTATCAGGCCGTGCTTAACCCAAAGGTCGATGAAGATAACGCCTTCGAAGAATTGCAGCCCACCGTCCGGCGGCTCTACTCGCCCGGGAACCTGTACGCGCTAGCGTAAGCCGAGGTGGCGGGCGGGCGGATGTGGCTGCTGCACACGGCGGATCAAGGCGACGGCCCGGCGGCGGTGACGGTCTACGTCGCCCTCAGCACGCCAAAGGCGGAAAAAGCGTTCAACAAGGTGTTCTCCGGGTCGGGAGCGCCGCTGCTCATGCCGGACCTCATCGCACATAAGGGATACCATCAGAAGCGCCAGTATAGTGGTACAAACCAGCAGAAGTATGAAACAAATCTGGAAGACTTCCAGAGAACTACCAGGCAGCTGTTGACAGACTTGAAGGAACCGGAATCGGTAGCACCCGACAAACTACTCGGTAAACTGACCCGCGACTACGGCGAGTTGATCGAGATGGTCTGGGATCTTGAAACCCTGCGCATCTCGATGGCTCAACAGACGTACAACTTCGTTCAACAGTTGAACGACTACGGCCGGTCTCCGGTGGCGACGCAGGACAACAACAGCCTCGATTACCACCGCGACCGCATAAAGGCGGCCAACTCGGAGCTGGAATTGATGGTGACCAAAGGACGGCATGCGCTAGAGGCAGCCAACCCGGTTTTGCGGATGGCCCAACTCCGAACAGACAAAGCACAAGAGAGAAGGCAACTGAGGATCGAGGCGTTGCTGGCGGCCGTGGGTACAGCGCTGGCACTTCCGCACCTGCTAGAGCCCGAAACAACCGCGGCATTGCTCGGGTTGTGGCCGTTCGAGATAGAAGGACTGCACGAAAACGGCCTCCTCACGGAGAGCGGCCATCTCATCGTGCTAAGGGCGCAATTCCTCATCGTCCTGGCTTTCGCGGTTGCGGCTTATTTTGTGGTGAAGGGATTGCTGAGAAAGCCGCGCTGATTTCTCAAATGGGGGCGGTCGTAGACGACGACTATCGTTCGACCCACGGTGAACCCGCGGCGACCATCTTGTCAGTGCGGATCTTCTGTAACACCCCTCGCACATCATCGCGGGAGGTCTACGGGACTTTTCGAGGAGGGAAGTTCCGAGAACTTCCCTCCTCGACAAGTCCCCTCCGGTCTTGCTATGTAGCGCATTTTGCGGTACAAGTAGTATGTGGAGATCACGCACTACTTCAGGCAGAATGTCCTGGAGAATCCCGAGCGGGCCGGCATCACGCGAGAGATGTGCGAGCGCGTCATGGAGGAGGCCGAACACGTCGTGAGGCAGGCCAACGGGCGGTTCTGTTTTTGGGGGCGCCCTCCGGGCAGACGTACGTATCTCCGGGTGGTCGTCACTGGGGACCGGAGGGCTTTGCACAACGCCTTCTTCGATGAGAACTTTACCCGCAAGCAAAGGAGGAAAGAGCGTGAGGGTTAGTTACTACCCCGACACGGATAGTCTGTTCGTCAAGCTGAAGCCGGGCGTCGAGGCCAAGGGTGCGGAGGTTGCGCCGGGGATCGTGTTCCACTACACGCCCGAGGGTGAAGTCACGGCGATAGACATCGACTCGGAGGCTAGCAGGATGGTAGATCTCAGCCGCCTGGAGGTCGAAGGCTTGCCGGCCGTAACCGTAGCGGACCGGCACGAGAAGAGCGAGGTCGGTTAAGTGGCGAAGGAGGCGACCAGCTTTCGGCTCAGCCCGGAAGCGCTGGAGCTCATACGGGAACTCGCCCAAAAACTGGGAATCACACGAACGGCGGTCGTCGAGCTGGCCGTAAGGCGAATAGCCAAAGACGAAATCCCCGAAAGACTTTCCGAAAAATCGGTTTACCGCTGAGAGCCGTGGAGGTCTCCGGTATCCTTACTTCAGCGTGATCGAACTCTTCTACGAATCCGGCACACTGGTCGCCAGCGGAGGCAAGCCTCCGGAACCCTTCGTCTGGGATAAACGCACCGAGCAGTGGCGCGCTCCCGCGGGCGCCTACCGTGAGATCTCGCTGAAGCTGCGCAACTCGGGCACGCCTTACAAAGACCGCGCCACCTCCTTCGAGAAGCTCTCTCTGGAGTCTCGGGTGGCGATGGAACCTCGGCCATACCAGAGGGAGGCTCTGAACGCCTGGCGCCGGGAGGAGCTGCGAGGTGTCGTGGTGCTGCCCACCGGGGCCGGGAAGACGGCGATTGCGGTGAGGGCGATCGAGCGGACCGGAAGGAGCACGTTAGTCGTGGTGCCCACCCTCGCTCTCTTGAAGCAGTGGTATTCGATCTTGTCGGATTCCTTTGGCGCATCGGTTACGGTCGGGCTTCTGGGCGGAGGCTACCACGAGGTAACGCCGCTCACGGTAACGACCTATGACTCGGCGTACATCCACGCCGAACGCTACGGGGACCGCTTCGCGCTAGTGGTCTACGACGAGGTACATCATCTGCCGGCAGAGAAGTACGCCGTGATCCCCGAGATGCTACTCGCTCCCTACTCTCTGGGCCTAACCGCGACCCCCGAGCGACCTGATGGAGGGCATGAACTCTTACCCCATCTCGTCGGACCCGTGGTCTACCGCCTTTCGCCCGAGGATCTGGCCGGCACGTACCTCGCACCCTATGAAACGGTCCACATACCCGTCGAGCTCACCGCCACCGAGCGGGTCGAGTACGCCGAGGTCGACGCGGTGTATC